>CAJQSH010000029.1 GCA_905612505.1 uncultured Candidatus Pelagibacter sp.
GGTTAATTAGTCTTTTAATTTTTCCAGAAACTTTTTGCTTTTTTAATGAATTTTTTAATACTTGGATTTGATTTTTCATTTTCTATTTCTCGAAATTTCTCAAGCAAATCTTTTTGTTCTTTATTTAATGAAATAGGAACTTCAGTGTTTATTTGAACATAAAGGTCACCATTTCCACTACCTTTTATATAGGGCATTCCTTTTCCCTTCAGTCGAAATTGTTTTCCACTTTGAGTTCCATCGGGTATTTTAATTTTTGCTCTTCCACTGTCAATTGTTGGTATTTCTATTGTTGTTCCCAAAGCTGCATCGGCTATTGAAATTGGAAATTCAAAGAACAGATTCTCATCCGATCTCTTAAAAAGATCATGTGAATGAACATTTATAAATAAATATAAATCACCACTTGCTCCACCTTTTGTTCCAGCTTCTCCTTTTCCAGCTAATCTTATTCTTGTTCCATCATCAACACCCTTTGGTATTGTTACAGATAATTTTTTTGAAATTTGCTTATTACCCTGTCCATTACAGTCGTTACACGGATTTGTTATTTCTTCTCCACTTCCAGCGCACTGTGGACATGTTTGCTGAACAGTAAAGAATCCTTGGTTAGATCTTACTTTGCCATTCCCTCCACAAACTGAACATCTATCAGGAGAGGAACCGGGTTTAGATCCATTACCTTTGCAGGTAGTACATTTTTCTGTGGTTGAAAATTTTATATCTTGTTTTTTGCCTTCGTATGCTTCTTCAAGAGTAATTGATAAATCATATCTTAAATCAGAACCTCTATTATTAGAGCTTCTACTGCCTCTGGATCTTCCTGCACTTCCAAAATCTCCAAAAAAATCTTCAAAAATATCTGAAAAATCGGCCCCGCCAAAACCACTGCTTTGTCTTCCACCACCACCTTCGAAAGCTGCATGACCAAAGTTATCATAATTTTGTTTTTTTTCTTTATCTGAAAGAATACCGTATGCTTCACTTGCTTCTTTAAATTTATCTTCAGAAGCTTTATCACCAGGGTTTTTATCAGGGTGATATTTGATTGCTAATTTTCTATATGCTGATTTAAACTCTTCTGGACTTGAATTTTTATTAACACCCAAGACGTCATAAAAATCTCTTTTAGCCATAAGTTACTTTAAGATGATAGTTGCTGTAAGTCTTAAGCGCTTTTTTCTTTATCTTCTTTTTTATCTTCTTCTTTTACCTCTTCAAAATCTGCATCAACTACATTGTCGTCTTTTTTTTCTTCGTCATTTTTATCAGCATCTTTAGATGAGCCTGATTTTTTTTCTTGAGACTTGTAGATCGCTTCGCCTAATTTCATGGAAGCTTGAACTAAAGTTTCTGTTTTTTTCTTAATATCTTCAATATCAGTTCCTTTAATTGCTTCTTTTAAGCTAGATGAAGCATCTTCTATTGCTTTTTTATCTGCATCTGAAACTTTAGCGCCATGCTCCTTTAGATTTTTTTCTGTTGAATGAATTAAGGTGTCAGCTTGATTTCTTACATCCACTGATTCTCTTTTCTTTTTATCTTCTTCTTTATTTGCTTCTGCATCTTTAACCATTTTTTCAATTTCTTCATCACTTAAGCCTCCAGAAGCTTGAATTTGAATTTTTTGTTCTTTTCCAGTTCCTTTATCTTTAGCAGAAACACTAACAATTCCATTTGCATCGATATCAAATGTTACTTCAATTTGAGGTACACCTCTTGCAGCTGGTGCGATACCAACTAATTCAAAATTTCCTAACATTTTATTATCAGAAGCCATCTCTCTCTCACCCTGAAGAACTTTAATTGAAACTGCTGGCTGATTATCATCAGCAGTAGAAAAAACTTGGCTTTTTTTGGTTGGAATAGTTGTGTTTTTTTCAATCAGTTTTGTCGACACACCACCTAAAGTTTCAATTCCAAGCGATAAAGGTGTTACATCTAAAAGAAGTACATCTTTGACGTCTCCTTGAAGTACACCAGCTTGAATTGCAGCGCCCATAGCAACAACTTCATCTGGATTTACACTTTTATTTGGATCTTTTCCAAAAAAATTTTTAACTTCAGCTAATACTTTTGGCATTCTTGTCATTCCACCTACCATTACAATTTCATCAATTTCATTTGCTGTAAGGCCTGCATCTTTGAGTGCAGTTTTACAAGGTGGCAAAGTTTTTGAAATTAAATCTTCAACTAAAGCCTCTAGCTTTGCTCTAGTCATTTTTAAATTTATGTGTTTAGGTCCTGTTTTATCTGCAGTTATAAAAGGTAAATTTACATCAGTTTGCTCAGCAGAAGACAATTCGATTTTAGCTTTTTCAGCAGCTTCTTTTAACCTTTGAAGAGCTAGTTTATCAGTTTTTAAATCTATACCGGTGTCTTTTTTAAATTCTTCAATTAAATAATCAACAATTGTATTGTCAAAATCTTCTCCACCCAAAAATGTATCACCATTTGTAGATTTTACTTCAAATACACCATCACCTAATTCAAGAATAGATACATCAAAAGTTCCACCTCCCAAATCGTATACAGCAATTTTTTTATTTTCTTTTTTTTTGTCCAAACCATATGCTAGAGAAGCAGCTGTGGGCTCATTGATAATTCTTAAAACTTCTAGTCCTGCAATTTTTCCAGCATCTTTTGTTGCTTGTCTTTGAGCATCATTAAAATAAGCAGGAACAGTTATTACGGCCTTAGTTACTTCTTGACCTAAATATTTTTCCGCTGTTTCTTTCATTTTTTGAAGGATAAAAGCTGATATTTGTGAAGGAGAATATTTTTGACCTTTTGTTTCAATCCAAGCGTCACCTTTTTCTGAATTAACTATTTTGAAAGGCGCTGCTGCAATATCTTTTTTTACAGTAGGGTCTTCAAAATTTCTTCCAATTAATCTTTTTACAGCAAATATAGTATTTTCAGGATTAGTTACAGCCTGTCTTTTAGCTGGTTGTCCAACAAGTTTCTCACCATCATCAGTAAAAGCAACAACTGAAGGAGTTGTTCTTGCACCCTCTGCATTTTCTAAGACTTTAGGTTGGCTACCTTCCATGATTGACACACATGAATTTGTTGTTCCTAAATCTATTCCTATAATTTTGCTCATAATTTAATTCCTACTCTTCATATAAGTGTTAATTTTTAATCTACAAGTTCTAACGAATATTATTTATCGTCTGAATTCTCTTTATTTTCCTCTCTTTTTACTTCTTTCTTTTCTGTTTTTTTTGAAACTGCAACTAAAGAGGGTCTAAGCAACCTATCCTTCATCATAAATCCTTTTTGGATTTCCTGAACAATTGTACCCGGCTCTTTTTGATCATTCTCAATTTCCATCATGGCTTGGTGAAGATTTGGATCAAGTTTTTTACCAATTGAATCCACAGGGGTAATTCCATTTTTCGATAAAATAGAAACCATGTCTTTATTTATAATATCAAAATGCTCTAAGGTTTTACTTAGGGCCTTAGAATTTTTTAATACTTCATCATTTTCTAATATTTGTTTTGATCTTTCCAAATTATCAATTAAGTTCAAAGTTTCTTTAGCAAAAGTAAAACCACCATAATTAAAAGCATCATCTTTTTCCTTTTCAAACCTTCTTCTCTGATTTTCCATTTCGGCATAAGTTCTAATAAGTTTATCTTCTAGTTCTTTAATTTTTTCCTCAGGAACAATTTCTTTTATTTCCTCTTTTTGTTCTGTAGAATCTTGTTCAGTTTCAAGAATTTTTTCGTCAGAAGTTGGTTCTTTGACTTCTTGATTTTCTTCTTCAGAAATTGGTTCTTTGACTTCTTGATTTTCTTCTTCAGAAATTGGTTCTTTGACTTCTTGATTTTCTTCTTCAACGCTGATGTTTTGATCTTTTTCCATTTAGACATATATGGTATGAAATTTAAAAATTGCTAGATGTTAAATAAAAAAATAATAAAATTAATGCTGGGTACAAATAATGCTGGTAAATTAAGAGAAATAAAGGATTTACTACCAAAAACTATTAAAATTTATTCTCCTAAGGACTTTAAAATTAAAAGCCCACGCGAAAATGGAAAAACTTTTATTGAAAATTCATTAATCAAAGCAAAATTTTTCTCAGAAAAATCTAAAATGATTTGTTTGTCAGATGATTCGGGGTTGGAAATAGATATTTTAGACGGAAAACCAGGTATTCATTCTGCTAGATGGGGTGGAAAAAACAATAACTTCATAAAGGCAATAAATAGAGTTTTTAAAGAGCTTAAAAAAAAAGATAAAGACTG
>CAJQSH010000030.1 GCA_905612505.1 uncultured Candidatus Pelagibacter sp.
GTCAGCTTTATTTTGATGCATCCAAGTTAATAAATCTAAGATCAAGACTTGATCTTTTGTATCTTCGCCAAACAAACCTAACTTGTCCCTCATCATGTTAAGCCATTTGATTTCATAGTTTACTTCAAATGTATTTATTGTTTCAGTTGCTATCTCAATTGCTTTGTTTTTGTTTTCGTCAATTAAAGGTATTAAACATTCTGCGAACCTAGCTAAATTCCACTTTGTAATACTTGGTTGGTTGAAATAAGCATATCGTCCTAATTCATCTATAGAACTAAATACAGTTTGAGGATCATAAGTATCCATGAATGCACAAGGACCATAATCAATTGTTTCACCAGAGATAGTCATATTATCTGTATTCATAACTCCATGAATAAAACCAACTCGCATCCAATTTATTACTAAATTAATTTGTTTTTCCATTAAGGCTTTTAATAAGTCTATAGCTTGGTTCTTGGATTGTTTAATATCCGGATAGTGACGGTCAATAGTGTAATCGACTAATTTCTTTAATTCACTTTCATTTTGTCTTGTTGTTATGTATTGAAATGTACCAACACGTAAATGACTACTGGCAACTCTTGTAAGTATAGCACCTGGTAAAATATTTTCTCTTACTACGTCCTCACCAGTTTTAACAACTGCTAGACTTCTTGTTGTTGGAATATTTAAAGAATACATTGCTTCACTAATGATATATTCTCTCAACATTGGTCCTAAAGCTGCTCTACCATCACCATTTCTTGAAAATGGTGTTTTTCCAGATCCTTTAAATTGAATATCAAACCTGCGATTATTTTTTGTTAAGTGTTCACCCATTAAAACTGCTCTTCCATCACCCAACATAGTAAAATGACCAAATTGATGACCTGCATAAGCTTGAGCAATAGCTTCTGAATCTTTAGGTAATAGATTTCCAGAAAATAATTTAGATAAATCTTCTTTATTTGATGTGGAGAAATTTAACTCTAATTCTTTTGATAAATTATCGTTTAATATAATAAGATTAGGTGATTTTACTGGGACTGGTGAAGTTTTAGATAAAAAAATATCCGGTAACTTTGAATAAGTATTATCAAAATGCCAACCAATGGTCATTTTAAAAATTAGTTAACTTCAGCTTGGTTTTCTTTAGGTTCAAATTCAGTTTTGAATTGATTGGAAATTTTTTGAACTTCTACTGCTGAAACTTTATATTCTGCACACATTGTTTCTTCATCTTTTCCATGACCAGTTACCATGTTAACCATATGTTCAGGGAAATGGAATGTTGTAAATACTATTCCTTCTTTAACTTTATCTGTAACTTCTACTTTTAAAGCTACTTCACCTCTTCCAGAATAAAGTCTACCAATATCTCCAGTATTTAAGTTTCTTTTTTTTGCATCCATAGGGTGCACTAACAATAAATCTTCTGAAACAATGTTTATATTTTTTGTACGTCTTGTCATTGTAGCGGCATTATAATGCTGAAGAACTCTACTAGTAGTTAAAATTAGTGGATATTCTTTTTTATTAGTTTCGATTTCTGTAGATTCTTTCCAATCGAAGTTTTTAAGTCTACCTTTTCCAAGTTTGAAAGTTTCTTTATGTAAAATTTGAGTATCAGTTCCATCTTCTTGTACAGGCCATTGTAATCCCATTTTACCTAATCTTTTTCTCGTCACACCTTTAAAGAATGGAACTACATCTGCTATTTCTGCTAATACTTGATCAGCATTATATGTAGGTTGGTCAAAACCTAATTTCTGCATCATATCTGTAACAATAACGCCATCTGGTTTAGTTCCTGGTAAAGGAGGTACCGCTCTATTTACTCTTTGAATTCTTCTTTCTGTATTAGTAAAAGTTCCATCTTTTTCTAAAAATGTTGTTCCAGGCAATACAACGGTAGCAATTTTAGCAGTTTCACTCATGAAAATTTCCTGTACAACTAACAATTCAAGGGAATTCATGGCCTCAACTACATGTGCGCTATTAGGATCAGTTTGTACGATGTCTTCTCCAATAATCCATACAGCTTTAAGTTTTTTATTTATTGCATTTTCAAACATTTCAGGAATTTTTAATCCAGCTTTTGTTGGATGAACCACACCATATTTTTCAGTATAAAAGTTTTGATTTTTTTTATCTGATACCTCAAAATATCCAGCTCCTTGATGAGGTTGGCACCCCATATCTGCAGCACCTTGGACATTATTTTGTCCTCTAAGTGGGTTAACTCCAACACCTCTTCTGCCAATATTTCCTGTAATCATCGCAAGATCAGCAATTAACATTACAGTTTTAGAACCTTGTTCTTGTTCTGTAACTCCTAAACCGTGAAATTCCATTGAATTTTTGGCAGTAGCATAAGCAATTGCCGCTTCTTTAACTAGCTGCTTATCAACACCAGCAACTTTGGCTAGTTGATCCATATCCTGTCTTTCAATTTCTTTAATGAAATTTGCAAAACCTTCAGTTCTATCTCTAACAAAATCCTTATCGTAAAGATTTGCTTTCATTATGAAATGCAGCATCATGTTTAAAACGGCTACATTTGTTCCTGGTCTAAGTTTAATATGGTAATCAGCAAGTTGCGCTAGTTCAGTAGTGATGGGATCAAGAACTATTAGTTTTTTACCCTTCATTACTTGTTGTTTGATTTTTGATCCAGTAACCGGGTGAGCATTTGTTGGATTTGCTCCTATAACCATAAATAAATCTGCATGATAAATATCTTCTGTAGAATTAGTTGCAGCACCAGTTCCAAAAGTTTGCTGCATTCCCCAAGCTGTTGGTGAGTGACAAATTCTTGCACAACAATCAATGTTATTAGTTCCGATTGCAGCTCTAATCATTTTTTGAAAAACGTAATTTTCTTCATTAGTACATCTTGCTGAAGAAATACCAGCAACTGCATCAGGACCGTTTTCTTTAGTTATTCGATTTAATTCTTTTTTAATAAAATCATAAGCTTCGTCCCATGAAGCTTCTTCAAATTTTCCATTCCTTTTTATTAAAGGAGTTTTTAATCTATCTGGATGATCATAAAATCCAAATGCATATCTTCCTTTAATACAAGTGTGACCCGCGTTAACTTCAGTTTCTTTTGGTGTAGATATTGCAACAACTTTGTTATCTTTAATTGATGCTTCTAAATTACATCCGACACCACAATAAGAGCAAGTTGTTCTAACTTTTTCATCTACATCTACAGATTTTGATTGAAAGACATCTGAGATAGCATCTGTTGGACATGTATGTGCACAGGCGCCACAAGATACACAAGAAGAGTCACCAAATAAAGCATCGTTGTCTGTTGTGATTTTAGATTCAAATCCTCTACCACTCATTGTTAATACAAAAGAACCTTGAATTTCATCACAAGCACGAACACATCTTCCACAATTAATACAATTATCTAAATTCATTCTCATGTAATCATGAGAGGTGTCTTTTGAAATACCCTTATGTTGTTTTGGGCTATTGTATCTATGATCTGATATCCCTAAATCATTAGCTACATCTTGAAGTTCACAATTATTATTAACTTCACAAGTTTCACATTCCATCGGGTGGTCTGTTAAAACTAGTTCAATAATATTTTTTCTTAACTCTGTTAAATTTTCATTATTTGTAAAAATATACTGGTTCTCACTAACGGGTGTATGACATGATGCTACAACTTTAGTTGGGCCATCTTTAACTAGAGCAACCTCAACAGAACAAACTCTACAAGCTCCATAAGGTGCTAAGTTTGGATCATCACATAATGTAGGAACCTTTTTGTCTCCAAGGTAGCTTTTTACAAAGTTTAAAATGGATGTATGGTTTGGACCAATTTCATATGGTTTACCATCTATGTGAGCAATTTTTCTTTTTTCTGAGCTCATTAATTATCTTTCACCATATCATCTTTCATTTCATCACCAAAATATTTTAATATATTCATGATAGGAGTAGGTATAGCACCACACAAGGCGCATAAACAACCTTTTTGCATTGTTACTAGTAGCTCATTTAATAATTTTAATGGGATTTTAGCAGTTTTATTCTTTGCTTGATCAAACATCTCTTTGCCTCTGTAAGAACCAAGTCTTCCAGGAAAGCATTTTCCACATGATTCTTCAGCTGAAAATTCAAATAAATGATGAATATACTCAACCATAGGAAAGTCTTTTGGAATACTTACTATGCTAGCGTGTCCCAACATAAAACCAGCAGCAGAAAACTCTTGAAAATCTAGATTCAATTTTTCCACCTCAGTTATTGGTATAACACCACCAAGTGGGCCACCAATTTGTAACGCTTTGATAGGTTCTTTAAAGCCACCACCTATATCATTTAAAACTTTTTTCATTGATGTTCCCATTTCAACTTCATAAACACCTGGATTATTAAAGAAACTATCAAAGCAAACCAATTTAGTTCCAGCAGATTTTTTATTTCCAATTGCTGAAAATTTATCAGCTCCGTTAATAAGTATACCAGTAGCTGCAGCTAAAGTTTCAACATTGTTAACAACAGTTGGTTTTTTATAAAGTCCTTCTGTAACTGGGAAGGGTGGTCTTACATCAACTTCTGCTCTTCTTCCTTCAATTGATGCAATCAATGCAGTTTCTTCTCCACAAATATATGCACCTTGTCCAATACAAATATTTAAATCAAATGAAAATTTAGTTCCCAAAATATCTTTACCAAGTAAGCCTGCTTTTTTTAAAGAATTGATGGCTCCATTTATAGCCTCAATAGATTTTGGATATTCTCCTCTTATATATAAAACACCTTCATCACTTCCAATAACATATCCACAAATAATCATTCCAAATAAAACTTTTAATGGCTGATCTTCTAACAAATATCTATCTGAGAAAGCTCCTGA
>CAJQSH010000031.1 GCA_905612505.1 uncultured Candidatus Pelagibacter sp.
AGTTGATTCCACATGCATCCATAAATGCTAAAGCATCAGCAATTTTATCTTCTAATTCTTTAAATTTTTTTCCTGCAGGGGTTTTTTTAATAAAACCTAAATTCCAAGTATGAACCTTTTTAAGATCAGCAAATCCACCATGAGAAAAAGCTCTTATAAGGTTAAGAGTTGATGCTGATTGAGAGTATGCTTTAAACAATCTCTTTGGGTCCGGAACTCTTGATTTTTCATTAAATTCTATGCCATTTATATTGTCTCCTAGGTAACTAGGCAGTTCCACACCATCAATATTTTCAAGTGGTGAACTTCTTGGTTTAGAAAACTGTCCTGCAATTCTTCCTAATTTAATTACAGGCAAAGATGCTGAGTAAGTTAAAACTAGTGACATTTGTAGAATTAATTTAAATGTATCTCTAATATTGTCCGGGTGAAACTCTGCAAAACTTTCTGCACAATCACCACCTTGTAATAAAAATGCTTTACCATCAACAACTTGGGAAAGTTGTTCTTTTAAATGCCTTGTTTCACCAGCAAAAACTAAAGGAGGAAAATCTTTAATCTTACTAAGAACTCCATCTAATTCTTTCTTATCCGGATATTCCGGAATATGTTTTACGGGATAATTTCTCCAACTATTTATTTTCCAATTTTTCATGTTCAACCTACGAGTGTTCTAGCAGAGTTTACTAATTATTCAACACTGGGGTATTTATTAATTTTATAGATCTAAAATTAACAAAAAAAATGACCTTTTTTTATATTCCAAGGGTAGCCTTTTTGATCTTTACCATCATTCCCCACAGAAGATAATGTTCAAAAAACATATCTAACTCTATTTTAGATGCCTTGTTGTCTGACCAAAAAATTAGGACATAAGTTGAAAAAAAATCATAATTTGAAGAGTTTGTCTTTTTATTTAACTCGGATCCTTTGTAGATATGTGCCTTAATTTTATATTGTTTTCCTGTATTTTTATATGTAGCGCAAGCATCAGCAACTTCAGAGGCAAATGCATTAATTGATAAAAATATCAAAAAATAAGATTAAGAAAATCTTATTAAATATCCTCACTCTACTGTAACAGATTTGGCTAAATTTCGTGGCTTATCAATATCATAGCCTTTTTTAAGAGCTGAATAATACGCTAATTTTTGCAAGGGAATTGTTAATAAAAATGGAAGTAAGTCACCATTAGTGCTCTCAACTTCAATAGTTTCCCAAATATTTTCTGACACTACTTCGTCTTTACTTTTATTAGTAATTAATAAAACTTTTGCACCTCTTGCTATAACTTCCTGCATATTTGAAATTGTTTTTGGATAATAATTATCTCTTGGTGCTAAAACTACTACTGGCATTCCGTTTTCTATTAAAGCTAATGGACCATGTTTCATTTCACCTGCTGGATACCCTTCCGCATGAACGTAGGCTAATTCTTTTAATTTAAGAGCACCCTCTAATGCTATAGGATAAGAAAATCCTCTTCCTAAAAACATTGATCCTTTAGCATCAGTAAATGTGCTTGAAACTGTTTGAATTTTATTTTCAGTCAACAAAGTCTCTTCAACTAGCTTTGGTAATACCTTTAAATCTTTTATTTTATTTATGTACTTGTCTTTATTTAAATCTTTTCTTAAAGAAGCTAATTTTAATACCAAAATATATAGGACAAGCATTTGTCCCAAGAAAGTTTTTGTTGAAGCTACTCCAATTTCTGGCCCACAATGAATTGGTAATACAAAGTTGGAATCTCTTGCTATTGAACTTTCAATAACATTAACCACACCGCAAGTTTTCATATCGTTCTTATTACATAGGTCTAAGGCAGCATACGTATCTGCTGTTTCACCAGATTGAGAAACAAAAATATATAAATTATCTTTTTTAAATCTATTATTTCGATATCTAAATTCTGAGGCAATATCAATTGTAACGTCTAATTTTGTTAATTCCTCAAACCAATATTTTGCCATTAAACATGAGTGGTATGCCGTCCCACACCCTATTAGGATTATTGAAGAAATTTCTTTTAAATCCCAAGGAAAATTGTAAATATTGATATCGTTATTAATAGTATCAACGTATTCTTTGATACAATTTTTTAATGTTGTTGGTTGTTCTTCAATTTCTTTTGCCATAAAATGTTTAAAATCACCTTTTTCATAATTTTGCTCATCGGTAGATAATTCTAAAACTTTCTTATTAACTTTGGTTCCATTTTCATCAAAAAACTCCACGTGATCTTTTTTAATAATACAAAATTCACCATCACTTAAATATGAGATCTTATTCGTCATTGATTTTAAAGCGTAGGAATCTGAGCCTAAATAATTTTCATTTGGCCCATAACCAACTGCAAGTGGTGACCCTCTTCTAGCACCTACGATCAGATCTGGTTGATCTTTAAAAATAATACCTAAGGCAAAACTTCCATGTAATTGTTTTAACATTTTTAGAATTGATTTTTTTAAATCATTTTCTTTTAAATATTCTGTAATTAAATGAACAATAACTTCTGTATCAGTTTGTGATTTAAATTTATGTCCCTTAGTTATTAGGTATTTTTTTAAAATTGTGGAGTTTTCAATAATTCCATTGTGTACAACAGAAACTGTTTCTGATGAGTGAGGATGTGCATTAATAGTGTTAGGAAGACCATGAGTTGCCCATCTAACATGGCCAATACCAATATTGCCTAACATGTTTTTAATTGCAGGGTTTTTTTCTAAATTATCAACTCTACCTTCTGATTTAATTTCGTTAATAAAGCCATTTGATAAAGTGGATATACCTGCAGAATCATAACCTCTATATTCTAATTTTCTTAGAGAGTTAACAATAGCTGAAGATACTGGTTTGTTGCTAGTAATACCTATAATTCCACACATAATTTATTTTTTTGTTTTTTTATAATTTGGCACCTCTACTTGCAGTGATCTAGTTAATGCTAAGGAATTTTTTTTAACATTTCTTGTAATTACTGATCCCGCACCAACAACACTATTTTTTTCAATTTTAACTGGGGCTACCAATGATGAGTTGGATCCTATAAAAACATTATTTCTAATCTTTGTTTTATATTTCTTAACTCCATCATAATTGCAAGTGATAGTACCAGCTCCAATATTAACACCATTCCCCAGTTCACTATCGCCTATATATGACAAATGATTTACTTTTGATTTTTTTCCAATAATACTTTTTTTAATTTCGACAAAATTTCCAATTTTAGAACCTTCTTTTAAAATTGAACCAGGTCTTATCCTTGCGTAAGGTCCTATGTGAACTTTATTTTCAATTTTACAATTTTCTAAATGTGAAAATGAATTAATTTTTACATTGTTTCCAATTTTAACTTTAGGTCCAAAAACAACATAAGGATCTATAGTCACATTTTTTCCAATTCTAGTGTCTTCAGAAAAAAAAATAGTTTCAGGACCAATCATATTGACACCTGCTTTTATAAATTTATTACGTATCTTAATTTGGCTTTTTTGTGAATTTATTTGTTTCATCTAGGAAAATCTTTATAGTAAGTATAAAGTTATCTTAATTCACAAATTGTTTCTTAAAAATACTTTATAAATGACTCAAAAATATACAATTTTATTTGATCTAGACGGAACTCTTGTTGATACAGCACCAGATTTAATGAATGCACATAATCATGTTATGAGAAAATATGGTTATCCAACAAAATCAACTGTTGATATTAGAAGCTTAGTTGGTCAGGGTGCTGGGGCAATGATTGGAAGGTCTATTTGGGGACAGGCAAAAAAAGAATTTTGGAAAATTGATGATGAAAAAATTAAAACTAAAATGGTTAAAGAATTTGTAAGTTTTTATGGAAAAAATATTATTAATGAAAG
Organism: uncultured Candidatus Pelagibacter sp.; assembly: GCA_905612505.1. Taxonomy (GTDB): domain Bacteria; phylum Pseudomonadota; class Alphaproteobacteria; order Pelagibacterales; family Pelagibacteraceae; genus Pelagibacter. The sequence continues at coordinate 3,870 of CAJQSH010000031.1, forward strand.
TACTCTTATTAACGGTGCTAAAGATTTTTTAAAATGGTGTAAGGAAAAAAATATTTCAATGGCTGTGTGCACAAATAAACAAGAGCATTTAGCGATTAATCTTTTAAAAAAGATTGGAATTTATGATTACTTTGAATATGTTGCTGGACATGATACGTTTGATTATTGCAAACCAGACCCAAGACACTTAACAAGCATTATTGAAATCTTAGATGGTAATATAAAAAAATCTTTAATGATTGGAGATAGTGAAACTGATGCAAATGCTGCTAGAGCAGCTTCAATTCCTGTAATTCTACTAGAAAATGGCTATACAGAAAAAAATACTGATGAAATCTACCACAATCATTTAATAAAAGACTTTATTGATATTGAAAAAATAGTTTCTACCTACTTAATAGATTGATTTAATTTTTTTTCTTATTATTAATACCTCATATAAAACTATGGAGAAGTTCTGATTTTACATAAAGTTAAAGTTTATCCGTCTAAAATTTATCTACCTAAAAAAAACCAATTAGCTTGGAAAATTGCTGAGATAGCCTCAGATAATGCAAAATTGGACAAAAATTCAATTGAAATGGTTATCAATAGAATAATTGATAATGCTTCAGTAGCTATTGCTTCTTTAAACAGAAAAGCGGTTATCTCTTCAAGAGAGATGGCTCTAAAACATCCTAGAAAAAATGGTGCAACGCTATTTGGAATTGATTCAAAATTAAAATTTGATTGTGAGTGGGCTGCCTGGTCTAATGGAACAGCAGTTAGAGAACTTGATTTTCATGATACTTTTTTAGGAGCAGACTACAGTCATCCTGGTGATAATATTCCACCTTTATTAAGTGTTGCTCAACAAAATAAAAAAAGTGGTTTAGATTTATTAAGAGGAATTATTACAGCATATGAAGTTCAAGTTAATTTAGTAAAAGGTATTTGCCTTCACAAACATAGAATTGATCATATTGCTCACTTGGGTCCTAGTGTTGCGGCTGGCTTAGGTACAATGCTAAAATTAAATACTGAAACAATATATCAAGCTGTACAACAAGCTTTACACACAACCATATCAACAAGGCAATCTCGAAAAGGTGAAATCTCAAGTTGGAAAGCCTTTGCTCCAGCGCATGCGGGTAAGCTTGCAATTGAAGCTGTTGATAGAGCAATGCGTGGCGAAGGAGCACCTAGTCCTATTTATGAAGGTGAAGATAGTGTTATAGCTAGAATATTAGATGGTAAAAAAGCTTTATATAATGTGCCATTACCTAAAAAGGGCGAAAGAAAAAAAGCCATTTTAGAAACCTATACCAAAGAATATTCTGCTGAATACCAGGCTCAAGCTCTGATAGATATTGCAAAAAAATTAAATAAAAAGATATCCAACCTCAATCAAATTAAAAAAATTGATCTTTATACAAGTCATCATACTCATAATGTAATTGGAACAGGTGCAAATGATCCACAAAAAATGGATCCGAATGCGAGTAGAGAGACTTTAGATCACTCTATTATGTATATTTTTGCAGTAGCACTTGAGGACGCAGATTGGCATCATGTTAAATCTTATACTAAACAAAGAGCAAATAAAAAAAATACTATTAAGATCTGGAAATCAATTGTAACTCATGAAGATAAAAAATGGACCAAAAAGTACCATGATCCTAATCCAAAAAATAAATCATTTGGAGCTAAAGTAGTTGTAACATTAAGTAATGGTAAAAAAGTTGTAGAGCAACTTGATAGAGCCGATGCTCACCCTTATGGAGCTCGTCCATTTAAAAGACAAAACTATATTGAAAAATTTTTAGCACTTACAGCTGATATTTTAGACAAAAAAGAAAGTGGAAGGTTTCTAAATATAGTTCAAAACCTCAAGAACTTGAAATCTGGTGAATTGAATAAATTAAATATTCAAGTAAAAAGAAGTCAAATAAAAAAAAATAAAAAAAAAGGGATTTTTTAATGCACTTTGTGGATAAAGAGCCCAGCCAAAAAAGAATAGACTTTGTAAATAAACTAAAAACAAATAAAATTCTTAGAGTTCCAGGAGCATACAGCCCATTAACTGCAAAATTAATTCAAGAAATTGGTTATGATGCAGTTTATGTATCAGGTGGTGTTATGGCAAATGATTTAGGATTTCCAGATATTGGATTAACAACTCTGCAAGATGTGAGCACAAGATCTTATTTGATATCAAGAGTTACAAACCTGCCAACTATTGTAGATATAGACACAGGATTTAAATCTTGTGAAGAAACAATAAAAACTTTTGAAGAATTTGGAATAACTGCAGTGCATTTAGAAGATCAGGTAGAACGGAAAAGATGTGGTCACCTTGATAACAAAGAATTAATTTCAACTGAAGAAATGGTTAAAAAAATCAAAGAATGTGTTGCAGCTAAAAAAGATGAAAATTTTAAAATTATAGCAAGATCAGATGCTAAAGGTGTTGAGGGAATAGATAGAATGATTAATAGATGTAAAGCATATATTGATGCGGGAGCTGAAATTATTTTTCCAGAAGCACTTCATGATGAAAAAGATTTTGAAAAAGTTAGAAAAGAATTATCATGTTATTTATTAGCTAACATGACTGAGTTTGGGAAATCTAAGCTTTTTAATTACAAAGAATTAGAAAATTTTGGCTACAATATAGTAATATATCCAGTAACAACACAAAGATTAGCCATGAAAAATGTAGAGGATGGTTTAAGAGACATTTATGTAAATGGACATCAGAACAATATTATTGATAAAATGCAAACTAGAAAAAGACTTTATGAGTTGGTTGAGTATGAAAAATATAACTCCTTAGATGAAAAAATTTATAACTTTAGCACGGAAGGACATGAATAATGAGTGATGATATCAAAAAAGGTTTGTTAGGAATTATAGTTGATGAAACTGAAATTTCAAAAGTTATGCCAGAAATTAACTCTCTTACTTATAGGGGTTATGCTGCCCAAGATTTATGTGCAGCTTGTAGATTTGAAGAAGTTGCGTATTTAATTTTAAATAAAGATTTGCCTAATTCACTTCAACTTAAAAAATTTGAAAAAGAAGAAAAAGACAACAGGGAATTATCTAAAAATTTGTATGAAATAATTAAACATATGCCCAAAAAATCACATCCTATGGATGTTGCTAGAACTGTTGTAAGTGTGATGGGTCTTGAAGATAAAGAAACATCCGATAGTTCTCATGAAGCGAACATGAGAAAGGCTATGAGAATTTTTGCTAAGACTCCCACTGCTTTAGCTGCATTTTACAGAGTTAGAAATGGTAAAAAAATAATTAAACCTAAAAAATCTTTAACATTTGCAGAAAATTTTTTTCATATGTGCTTTGATAAAGTTCCACAAAAAGAAATTGTTAAAGCTTTTGATGTTTCATTAATTTTGTATGCTGAACATAGTTTTAATGTTTCAACATTTACAGCTAGAACTATAACAAGTAGTTTATCTGATATTCACGGAGCAATTACTGGTGCTATCGCAAGTTTAAAAGGTCCATTGCATGGCGGTGCTAATGAAGAAGTAATGCACATGATGAAAAAAATTAAAAAACCTGAGAATGCCTTAAAATGGATTAACAAAACTCTTGATAATAAAAACGTTGTTATGGGATTTGGTCATAGGGTTTATAAAAGTGGAGATTCTAGAGTTCCAACGATGAGAGAATATTTTGGAAAAGTTGCTAAAATCAAGAAAGATAAAACTTTTGAAAAAATATACAATATTGTTGAAAAAGTAATGATCAAAAGGAAGAATATTCATCCTAACGTCGATTATCCAACTGGACCAACTTATCATTTGATGGGTTTTGATACTGATTTTTTTACACCAATATTTGTAATTTCTAGAATTACAGGTTGGTCGGCACACATTATGGAACAACACGCTGCTAATAAATTAATTAGACCTTTGGCTAGTTACAAAGGTAATAAACACCGAAAAGTGCTACAACTAAATCAGAGATAACTAGGGGTTTTTTATTTAATCCAAAAAATTACTGCATAAAACTCTTTTTGATTTATGAACAGTATTCTCTTGCGTCTTAATTACTTCAACGTTTTTAAAAACTTTAATAAAGTAATCTGCTCTTATTGTGTCAAAAATAATTTTTGTATCTGATTTACAAACTTTTTTTAAATAATCCATATAAACCTCAAAATCATAATGATAATCTAATGATAGCAAAGATATTATCACATCGAACTTTGTTACTGGAAGACTATCTTTATCATAATCAAAAATGTTTATTTGAGAGTTTTGCATTCCATTCATTTGTAAAAAATTTTTCTGCACACTTAAATTATTGTAAGCTTCATCATTAATTTTTCCACCCCATCCATACTTAACTTTTTTTGAAACATAGTTTCTTTCAATAAAAGAATAATTTTTATTATCTAAACTTTGATTGATGATAACCTCAAGTCCACCCATTCCACCTCCTATACTTAAAAATAACTTATCTTCCTCTTTGATAAATTTTTTTATCGTAGAAAATTCATCAATCATAATGCTATGGTATTTTTTTCCAATTAATTCTGATTTTAAGAAATATTTAGTTATAAAATTGGAAAAAATATATCTACCAAATAATTTTCTTAGTTTTTTAAAAAAAGGTCCAATAAGTTCAATTCTTTGTAAGACAATTAATCTTGCTGCCTTACTTGGAAGAATAAAATAATTCACTAATGTTTATTAGCTGAATGCTTCTGTCCAAGTTCCTTGTGTGGATGCTTTGGAATATTCAGTTGAACGTCCCTCAAAGAAGTTCATATGTTCAATAGCATTCAACATGGAATCTAACCAAGTAAGTGGATTTTTATCTACTTTATAAATTGGATCTAACCCTAGTTGAGATAGTCTTCTATTGGCGATAAATCTTATGTAAAGTTTTACATCTTGGGCAGTAAGACCTTCCATTGGACCCATTTCAAAAGCTAAATCAATAAAAGCATCTTCATGGTCTATGATTGTTCTGCATGCTTTATAAAGTTCTTTTTTTAATTCTGGATTCCAAATTTCTGGATTCTCATGAATAAACTCTTTAAATAACCTAATCATAGAATTACAATGAAGAGTTTCGTCTCTTACAGACCAGGTAACAATCTGACCCATACCTTTCATTTTATTATGTCTTGGAAAGTTAAGTAAGATTGCAAAACTTGCAAACAATTGTAAACCTTCTGTAAACGCACTAAATACAGCTACAGTTAATGCAATATTTTTTTTTGAACTCATATCAAAATTTTGCATGTAATCATATTTATCTTTCATCTCCTTGTATTTCATAAAAGCTGAATATTCTGACTCTGGCATTCCGATGGTATCAAGCAGATGCGAATATGCTGCAATGTGAACTGTTTCCATTGAGGCAAAAGCAGTCATCATCATCAATACTTCTGTTGGTTTAAATACAGTAGTATAATGCCTTAAATAACAATTTTGGACCTCAACATCAGCTTGAGTAAAAAATCTAAAAATTTGAGTTAATAAATTTTTTTCAGACTGTGTTAAATTTTTTTGCCAATCTCTAACATCATCACCAAGTGGTACTTCTTCGGGTAACCAGTGAATTCTTTGTTGAGTTAACCATGCATCATAGCACCATGGATATCTAAATGGTTTGTAAACTGGATTTTCAACTAACAATCCCATTTTTTGTGGCTGAACAATTTCGTTGTGTTCGCGTTGAATAATTTTAGACTCCATTTTTTCTACTGACATGATAGGCACTCCTCATATTCTGTTTGTTCAGTTTTTTGTGACTTTGATTTATAAACATTGGCGGTAACATCTGTTGCTGTAGTATCGTTAACATTTTCAGCACGTTGGATCGATTTTGACCTGCAATAATAAAGACTCTTTAAACCTTTTTTCCAAGCATCAAAATGAATTCTATGTAGTTCTTTTTTATGAATATCTGCTGGTACAAATAAGTTAATTGATTGAGCTTGAGATATATAAGGTGTTCTATCACCACTTAATTCAATAATCCATTTTTGGTCTAGTTCAAATGCCGTTTTAAAAACATCTCTTTCTAAGTCTGTTAAAAAACCCAAATGAGAAACAGAACCTTGACTTGTTGTAATACCAGACCATATTTCTTCTGTATTTTTTCCATGTTTTTCTAATAACTCAGCTAAATATCTATTTCTAACATTGAAAGATCCTGACAAAGTTTTATGGGTGTAGCTGTTAGCTGCTACCGGCTCCACTCCTGGTGAGGCTCCACCACAAATAATTGAAATAGAAGCTGTCGGTGCAATAGCTGTTTTGTTAGAAAATCTTTCATTATAACCATAGTCTGCTGCATCAGGACAAGGTCCTCTCTCATCAGCTAAATTTTTAGATGCTTGATCAACATTTTCTTGAATGTGTTTAAATATTTTTTTATTCCAAACTTTACTCATCACTGACTCAAGTGGAATGTTATGTTTTTGTAAATAAGAATGGAAACCCATAACACCTAAACCAACACTTCTTTCTTTTTCAGCAGAATATTTTGCATCATTAAATTGTTCGGGCGCTCTATTAATAAAATCACTTAATACGTTATCTAAAAATCTCATAACGTCATTAATCATCATTTTATCATCTTTCCACTCGTCATATTTTTCTAAATTTAAAGAAGACAAACAACAAACGGCTGTTCTATCTCTTCCGTTTTTATCTATTCCTGTAGGTAGAGTTATTTCACTACATAAATTAGAAGTTTTAACAGTTAGGTTTGCAAGCTTGTGATGTTGTGGAATCTGTCTATTAACAGTATCGATAAAAATAATATAAGGTTCACCAGTTTCAATTCTTGCAGTTAATAATCTGATCCATAAATTTCTTGCAGAGATTGTTTGTTGTACCGTTCCATCAGCAGGACTTTTTAATGCCCACTGTTCATCCGTTTCAACGGCTCTCATAAAAGCATCTGTTACTAAAACTCCATGATGAAGGTTTAATGCTTTTCTATTTGGGTCACCACCTGTTGGTCTTCTCATTTCAATAAATTCTTCGATTTCTGGATGATCAATTGGCAGATAGCATGCGGCAGACCCTCTTCTTAGCGATCCTTGGCTTATTGCCATTGTTAAAGAATCCATAACTTTAATGAATGGAATTATTCCAGAAGTCTTTCCAACTTTACCAATTTTTTCACCTATAGATCTAAGGTTACCCCAGTAGCTTCCAATGCCACCGCCTTTTGCTGCTAACCAAACATTTTCACTCCACAAATCAAGTATTCCACTTAAACTATCTGATGCTTCGTTTAAAAAACATGAAATCGGTAGCCCTCTTTTTGTTCCACCATTTGATAAAATTGGTGTTGCCGGCATAAACCATAAATTACTTATGTAGTTATAAATTCTTTGAGCATGTAAATTGTCGTCTGCGTATGAGCTTGCAACACGGGCAAATAAATCCTGAAAAGATTCATTTTGACCTAAATATCTGTCTTTTAATGTGGCCTTACCAAAGTCAGTTAAATTTGCATCTCTAGATCTATCAATCTTAATAATTATCCCTTTTTCATTCTGGAATAATTCTGTTTCATTACATAACGAGAATAAATCTGGTCTTTTTTCTTTAGTTAATTTGGAGTTGTCAGGGCTATATTCGGCGACAGCTTTCTTAAGTGCCTGTGATAGAATTTTATTCATATGTTTGTTTTATTTATGTTATTTTACATAAAACAACTATATGTTGTATGTAATAAGTGTTGATACACTATATAAATCATAAATCAAGAGAACATATATAGAACAAATGAAAAAAAAATCAATAAAAAAATTAAAATAAATGTAAGAAACATAAGTAATGACTGCAAAATTAAAAATAGATCCCTATGGATTCAGAGAATATGACGCGAGATGGGTGTATGAGAAAGACATAAACCAACTAGGAATAGAGAATCTAGGAAAAGGTTTAGGTACTCAAATCATAAAACATATCAAAAAAAATAACCCAAGGGTAATTGTTGGTCATGATTATAGGTCTTACAGTGAAGAAATTAAAGCTGCACTTAAAAAGGGACTACTTTCGACAGGATGCAATATTGAAGATATAGGTTTGTCATTATCCCCTACAGTTTATTTTGCACAATTTAATTTAGATGCAGATGCTGTTGCAATGGTTACTGCAAGTCATAATGAGAATGGATGGACTGGTGTTAAAATGGGTATCAAAAAAGGTTTAACACATGGACCAGAAGAAATGAAAGAGTTAAAAGACATTACGTTAAATAAAAATTTTATTGAAGGGCAAGGAAGTGAAAAACAAATAGATGGTTTTCAAAAAATTTATAAAGATGATTTAATTAATAAGAATAAAATTAAGAAAAAAATTAAAGTCGTTGTTGCCTGTGGAAATGGAACAGCAGGAATATTTGCACCAGATATCTTAAGAGGTATTGGTTGTGATGTTATAGAGTTAGATTGTAAATTAGATTGGAACTTTCCAAAATATAATCCTAATCCTGAAGATTTAAAAATGCTTCATGAAATAAGTAAAGCTGTAAAAATTAACAATGCCGATATAGGTTTTGGTTTTGATGGTGATGGAGATAGAGTTGGCGTTATAGATAATAAAGGTAATGAAATCTATTCAGATAAAATTGGATTGTTAATTGCGAGAAATTTATCAACCACTCATAAAAACTCTAAGTTTGTGGTTGATGTTAAATCAACTGGATTATACTCAAAAGACAGAGTGTTATTAGAAAATAACTGTGAAACTATTTACTGGAAAACAGGTCACTCTCATATCAAAAGAAAAGTTAACACAGAAAATGCTTTAGCTGGTTTTGAAAAAAGTGGTCATTTTTTTTTTAATCAGCCTTTAGGCTTAGGTTATGATGATGGAATTAATTCAGCAATTCAAGTTTGTCACTTATTAGATAATCAAAATAAAATGATGAACGAAATTATAAATGAATTACCTAATACTTTTCAAACACCCACTATGGCACCTTTTTGCAAAGATGAAGAAAAATATCAAGTGGTTGAAGGCTTAGTAAAACTAGTTACGGAAATTAAAAATAATAAAATGAAGATTGATGGGCAAGAAATCATAGAAATTTTAACAGTAAATGGTATTAGGTTTTCTTTTGAAGATGGTTCATGGGGGTTAATTAGAGCATCATCAAATAAGCCTTCATTAGTGGTTGTTACTGAAAGCCCTACTTCAGATGAAAGAAAGAAAAAAATATTTGACTTTATTGATGATCTGCTTAAAAAAACTGAGAAGGTTGGTGAATACGATCAAAAAATTTAAAATTCTATTAATCCTAATCTTGCTCTTTTCTTCTAAAAGTTTTGCTTTTAGCCCAGAGTATGGGAGGGAAATGTATATAGGGTGTTATGGAAACTCTAAACAGTACCTAGGTTCAGATAGAGCAAAAGAGTACTGTTTATGTACAATTAGTAAGCTTAGTGAAAAGTATTCAGATGAAGAAATAAGTCTAGTCTTTAAAAAAAAACCTAAAGAAATAATGAAATTAACTGAATTTGCAGCAATTCATTGTGAAAAAAATAAAGCTACAGTAAGTGAAAAAACTTTTTAGGATCATAAAAAAAATAACTAACAACTAAAAATATGATAAAGTCTCATGATTATGTTTCTTTATATCTATTAGTTATAGTTTTAACTGTAGTTTCGGTAAATTTTATATATCATTTATATTTCTAAAAATTAAATCTAGTTAGGTTTGGTCCAATATCCATAAACGCATCTTGTCCCACTTCTAGAGCAATCATAAATATCGTGAAGAACTCCGTCTTTAACGACTGTTATATGTTTTGAACAAGATACTATTAAAGAGCCATTTGGTAATTCACCTTTCTTTAAATGAATCTTGCAACCTTGACCAATAAACATTGTAGGTGTCCAATTCCAACCTAATTTTTTAAGATATTTCTTAAGAACTACGCGATGAGTACCGGTTCTGGGGCTATCATTTTTTTGCTTTAAACTTTTTGCTAGTTTAGTTCGGGATGTAGTTCTATAATCTTCGTTAGCTTTATATAAATCATCATAGATTTTTTGATAAGGAAGACCTGTTACTATCGCTATAGATCTAACTACACAATCTCCAGTTTTACCTTTATATCCTGCTGCAGCTCTACCACCATCATTTATTTTTAGTTCTAAATTACTTCTTGAGAATAATCTTTTAAAAAAACTCACGATTTAGTTTTATGATCGAGTATCTCAACCATGCATTGAGCTGCATATTTACGCCATTCAATAGCTGTTTTATCTTTAAGGCTATTAAGGTGTTGTTTATTATTATCAATGTTTTGTTTATGTCTAATTTTATCAGTTTCTTCTAAATTATTGTTCATGTTGGTTAGGTTAGTTTCCATTGCTGTAATCCAACCATTTCCAAGCTCCACACATTTTCCATCATTCTTCTCATCACAAATTTGTTTAAAAAAATTAAAAATAACATCATCTGCTTTTATCTTTTTACTCATCTTATCTTCCAAAAATACCTAATTTAACATCGTAATCAACTGCAATTCCATAGTCAGGATCATCATCACTATCAACAACAAGTTGGCCCGCTCTACTTAACAATTTATGACAGTCTCGTGTCAAATGTCTAAGCTTAACCTTTTTACCTAAACTATTGTATTTATCAGCAATATCTACAATTGCTTTTAAAGCAGATTGATCAATTACTTTCGATCTCTCAAAATCAATAATGATTACTTCAGGGTCTTCTGATGGTTTAAAAATTTCTAAAAAGCTATTAGTTGAACTGAAAAATAGTGGACCTTCTATTTCATAAACCTTTGCACCTTTTTCTCTAATAGATGGTCTTTCAATAGCTCTTATTCTTGAAGCTGATTTCCATGCAAACACTAATGCCGATACAATCAATCCAACAATAAAAGCAGCATATAGCCCAGATAAAGGGGCAACTCCAGCAACAAAAGCAAAGGCAATAGCCTCCGGCACTAAGGCCAAAGCAACTGTTAATCCTGATAAAATTTCAATTCTAAATAATGAAAAAGACGCCCCTTCTTTAGGAATATAATTTTGTGTATTAAAACTAATAGATTTTGCAACGCCTAAAAGTACTTTTGATGGGTCTATTTTTTTTTTCAATTTATACATTGCAATTTTTGATTATTTTTTAATTAAACAATTTATTTAAAATATTTTTTTCTTAAATTTGAAAAAAATCTTCTTATAAGAGCAGCAGATACACCTAAAGTTACTGCAAAAGTAATTGAAAACAGTCCATATAAAATTGGCACTTCTGTTGAAAGTTTTTTAATAAACATAGATAGAGGGTTTAATTTATTAGTATCAATTTTATTTATTTCTTTAGCAATTTCTTCAGAAAAAAAAGTATCATAAGCAATAGCTATACCAACAAGAAGTAAAAGAATTGCTAAAAGTGTTTTTAAACCAGTGCTATCTATAGACTCACCAATTTTTTGTCCACATTGAACCCCTACAATAGAACCTGTAACTAACATAAATACTAAGATTAAATCAATAGAGCCGTAATTAAAAGCATGAAGAAATGTAACAATTACACTTACAAAAATAGTTACAAATAATGAAGTGCCAGGAATTAACTTTGTTGGCATTCCAATGATATAAATCATTGCTGGAACTAAAATAAAAGCGCCACCTATTCCCATTATGGCCGCAATAAAACCAACTATTAAACCAATAATGATTGGTGTGAAGGCACTTTCGTATAGTTTAGATTTTTGAAAACGTATTCTTAGAGGAAGACCATGTATCCAATAATGAACATGTAATTTTTTCTTAGTAAAAATTTTTTTTCTTGCTTTGTCTATTTCACCAAGGCCTTCAACTAACATAGCGGTTCCTATAATTGCAAGGATGTACATGTAAGCTAATGAAATAACGATATCTATTTTTCCAATTTCTTTAAAATATGTAAAAGTCCAAATCCCAAATAATGTTCCAAAAATTCCACCTATCACAATCATCATTCCCATTTTGTAATCTAAAGTATTTTTTAAATAATGAGTCGTTGAACCTGAAACAGATGTTGCAAGAATATTGTTTGCTTCATTGGCTACTGCATATGTTGGGGGCACACCTAAAAATATTAAGAATGGTGTCATAAGGAAACCGCCACCTACACCAAACAACCCTGAAAGAACTCCAATTATTGCACTGAGAGAAAAGATTGCAACGATGTTTACTGATACTTCTGCAATAGGTAGAAAAATTTCCATAAATGTATTATTAAGTAAATATTACTCTAATATATTGATGTCAATAAATAGATAGATTGATAAAATAATTAATACAAAAATTAAATTTCTGACTTTGCTATAAAACGTTCATACATTAATCTTGTTCTTATGCCTAAGTTTAAAAACGGTTGAGGTACTAACCAAGTTGGTTTTTTTCTAGCCTCAATAGTTTCCATTTCAGGTGTACTTTCATTGCTCGCTTTAATGGCAATTTGCTCACCAAATAAAGTAGCTACTCCAATACCGGATCCATTATAACATCCAGCTACATAGACATTATTATCAATTATATCAAAAATTTGAGAGCTATTCCTACTTCTTGATACTACACCAGACCAACTTGATTCAATTATATCGCTTGGGAGTTGGGGAAATCTTTTTTTAATGCCAATGTGTTGTTTGATAGATCTTTTCTTAAGATCAAATTCTGACATCTTAAAGGGATTAAAAATTTCAGCGGTATTTCTTATTAAGATTCTTCTATTTTTAGTCATTCGAACTGTGGCACCCATTGGTTTAACAGGTAAAACTCCCCATTCATTTGGTTGTCCAATAGATTTAAATTCACTTTCAGTTAATGCTCTCGTCATACTTGCTGTTAATGTTATCGGAAAATTATAATTAGTTTTAATGGCTAGAGATTTTAAAAATGCATTAGTGCAAAAAATAATTTTATTTGTATTAATGTTAGCATTTTTAAATTTACAAAAAATAGTATCAACATTTTTTTCCCATTCAAGTAATGAAGAGTTTTCAAATAATTCAACATTGCTTGACAGTGCATCAATCATCGCTCTTGCAAGCTTTCCTGGGTGAAGTAATACTCCACCATTAGTATAAAGAGCTAAATTATAAAAATTAGTGCCTAATCTTTTTTTTAAATCTGCTTGGGAAAATAAATTGTATTGAAATCCTAATTTTGTAAGTGTGTTTCCAAAATTAATTAAATGAATTTCATCATTGCTTTTAGATGATGCAAAATACTTACCTGAGTCATTCCAATCACAATCTACTTGGTATTCTTTTATAAATCTTTTTACAGTTTGGATTCCTAATTTATAGATATCAGTTTTTTTTTTATAATTTTTTAATTCCTTATTAGATGTAAATCCATCATTAAGTGTAGTATCAACTAAATAACCAGAATTTCTTCCACTAGCACCCTCTCCTGCTAACTGAGCATCAACTAATATTATTTTTTTGTTTGGGTGTAATTGCCCAAGTTTTCTTGCAGCAGATAACCCTGTATAACCTGCTCCTACTATTAACCAATCACACGACATACTTTTCTTGAGAGTTTTTATATTATTTCGTAAAGATAGATCGTTAATCCATGAACATGTTTTGTCATTAATAATCATAAGTTATTATTAAAAAAAAATAAGTATTAATCTAACTCAAACTCTTTCGAATAATCTTTTTTTAAGGATAGATCTTGTTTGCTTTTTTCTAAATAACAATTGCCAATTACTAATTTGTCTAATTCTGTGCCCATAAAACAATTAAAAGCATCTGTAGGCGTGTTTACAATTGGTTCGCCCCTCACATTAAAAGATGTATTCACAATCACGGGACAATTTGTTTTTTCTTTAAACTTTTTTATCAATTCAAAATATCTTTTATTTGTTTCTTTGTGTACTGTTTGAATTCTTGCTGAATAATCAACATGAGTAACAGCTGGTATTTCTGACCTTTTAATATTTAGTTTTTCAATTCCAAATAATTTTTTTTGCTCATCATTCATTTTAATAATTTTTTTTGTCTTTATGCTAGCAACCATAAGCATATAAGGACTATCCTCATTAATTTCAAACCACTCGGATAGATCTTCTCTTAATATTGAGGGAGCAAATGGTCTAAAACTTTCTCTATATTTAACTTTTAAATTCAAATTTTTTTGCATATCTGTTGATCTAGCATCACCTAAAATTGATCTTGCTCCCAATGCACGTGGCCCAAATTCCATTCTTCCTTGAAACCAACCTATGGCCTCACCTAAAGATAAGTCTGATGCAGTTTTATTAATTAAATCATCTTCTTTTAAAATCTCAAACTTAGCTCGATTTACTGTTAGTTCGTCTTCAATTTCTTTTTGGCTATATTCGGGTCCTAAATAAGAACCTTGCATATCATCATTTAAACTAACTATTCTTGGATTATTTTGTTCAATATGCCAAAGTGCTAAGGCTGCACCTAAAGAACCTCCAGCATCTCCTGATGCCGGTTGAACCCAAATATTATCAAATATTTTTTCTTTTAATATTTTGCCATTTGCGACACAATTAAGAGCAACACCACCTGCCAAACACAAATTTGATAAGCCGAATTCTTTTTTTAAAGATTTGGCTAACTTTATCATTATATCTTCAGTTACTTTCTGTATTGAAGAAGCAATATCCATGTGAAATTTTGTTAATTGATCTTTTTTTGGGTCACGAGGCTTTTGACCAAAAAGATTATTAAATTTTTTATTCGTCATTGTTAACCCAGTTGCATAATTAAAATATTTTTGTTCTAATCTAAAACTCCCATCTTTCTTAATATCAATTAAGTTATTTATAATTTTATCCACATATATTGGAGAACCATATGGAGCCAAACCCATTAACTTATATTCACCGCTATTGACCTTGAAGCCTGTATAGTAAGTGAATGCGGAGTAAAGCAATCCAAGAGAGTGTGGGAAATGAATTTCTTTTTTTATATCAAGATTATTATCATTTCCAATAGCAACAGTTGTCGTTGCCCATTCACCGACACCATCAGCTGTTAAAACTATCGCTTTTTTAAATGGAGAAGGAAAAAAAGCACTTGCAGCATGACTTAAGTGATGATCCGAAAAGTATATTTTATTCTCATCGTTAAAATTTTTATCATGTTCTTTTAACTCGTTAAAAAGCATTTTTTTTTGAAACAATTTATCTTTTAACCAAATTGGCATTGCTTTGCAGAAAGATCCAAATCCCTTTGGTGCAAAAGCTACATAAGTTTCTAATAACCTTTCAAATTTTAAAAAAGGCTTTTCAAAAAAAATAATTTGATCGATGTCAGATAATTTCAATTTTGCATACTTTAATACAAAGTTAATTGCATTAAATGGGTAGCTTGCATCATGTTTTTTTCTGGTAAATCTTTCTTCTTGGGCGGCTGCAATAATTTTACCATCAACGATAATGCTTGCGGCACTATCGTGATAAAATGCTGAAATTCCTAAAATTGATTTCATACTAAAAAAGTGTGTATATAAAAGGAGCTACTACTGATCCTTGACTTAAAATAATCAATCCACCAAATAAAACAAGAACAATTAATATTGGTATTAACCAATATTTTTTTCTGGATTTTAAAAACTCCAAAAATTCTATTAAAAAACTCATAGTCTAAAACTGATTTTTCATTTTACTTTTTAACGGCGGTTTTTCAATCCAATAAGATTTATTGTCATTTTTTTTTAGATTTAACAAATCCTTACCCAATGCTTTCATTATAAGTGAAGTGGGTGTAACTACAGCAAAATAAACTATACCCATAACAATCGGGGACGCAAAATTACCAAGTAAGACACCAAATTTAAACCAAATTTTATTCATAGGAGATAAAATCGGAGAGTTTAACAATCCTAAGATTAAAAAAATTATAGAAATAATTAATGACCAAATTCTAATGCCCTCTGCTTTAAACAAGGGGTATAAAGCTACAACTAATAAAACTGTGAAAAAAACTAATCCAAAACTTCTATTGGTACCTATTGATTTATTATTCATACAGAGTAAAATATTTATACTATATAATAATTTTATCCATTTATATTTATTAAAAATTTGCTATAAAAAAAATATAAATTTTATAAGTCTTTATGACAAGTTTTCAGCTAACGATAGCATGAAATTTATTTTTGATAATTTCATTTATGGTGACATTCATTGGAACAAGAATGGCACCAAAATAGTGTTTGATGAAATTATTAATCTTTTTGAATTAGATTAAAGAAGGTTGCTTAACCATGTCCTCTTTTTTAATACCCGCAACTTTAACTGGTTTTTTCATAGCATCTCTTCTAAAAGGCTCACCAAGTTCTTGGTTTAGAATTACTTCAATAAATGTTGTAATTCCTTTCTTTTGATCCTCACAGGACTGTTTAATAGCAGCTGTAGTCTCTTCGATGGTACGAACGGTAACACCTTTTAAACCACAAGCATCAGCAACCTTTGCATAACTTAATTCTTGATCTAGTTCTGTTCCAACAAAGTTGTCATCAAACCATAAAGTAGTGTTTCTTTTTTCAGCTCCCCATTGGTAGTTTCTAAAAATTACCATTGAAATTGCTGGCCATTCTTCTCTAGCACATGAACTCATTTCATTCATACTAATTCCAAAAGCACCATCTCCTGCAAAACCAATTACAGGTGTTTCAGGACATCCAATTTTTGCTCCAAGGATTGCTGGGAAACCATAACCACAAGGACCAAATAATCCTGGTGCTAAATATTTTCTACCTTTTTCAAATGTAGGATACGCATTTCCAATTGCACAGTTATTACCAATATCACTTGAGATAATTACATCATCAGGCATTCCTGCTTGAATACCTCTCCAAGCTTCTCTAGGCGACATTCTATCTGCATCTCTTTTTCTAGCTTCAGCATTCCAGACTGTACCTTTATCATCATCTTCATGATCTAAACTTGACAACTCTTGTAACCATGCAGACTTAGTTTGGTGAATAGTGTTTTTTCTCTCTTCTCTATTCACGTCACCTGCTGTTGAAGAAAGTTGTGCTAAGATTTGTTGAGAAACTAATTTTGCATCTCCACAAATTCCAACCGATACTTTTTTAGTTAAACCAATTCTATCTGAATTCATATCAACCTGAATAATACTTGCATCTTTTGGCCAATAATCCATTCCATAACCAGGTAAAGTTGAAAAAGGATTAAGTCTTGTACCAAGTGCAAGAACTACATCGGCTTTACTAATTAATTGCATACCAGCTTTTGAGCCATTGTAGCCTAATGGTCCAGCAGCTAATGGGTGACTTCCGGGAAAACTATCATTATGCTGATAGCCTGAACAAACTGGAGCATCTAATTTTTCAGCTAATTTTTTACAATCTTGAATAGCTCCACCAATTACAACACCTGCTCCAGACAATATCACTGGAAACTTAGCATTAGATAATAAGTCTGCTGCTTTTTTAATTGCATCAACTCCACCCGCTTGTCTTTCTAATCTTACGATTGGAGGAAGATCTATATCAATAACTTGTGTCCAATAATCCCTTGGAACATTTATTTGTGCAGGAGCAGATCCTCTGATTGCTTTTTCAATTACTCTATTTAATACTTCTGCCATTCTTGAAGCATCTCTCACTTCTTCTTGATAGCAAACCATATCTTTAAATAAATTCATTTGTTCTACTTCTTGGAAACCACCTTGACCCATAGTTTTATTAGCAGCTTGAGGAGTTACTAAAAGTAATGGAGTATGGTTCCAGTATGCAGTTTTAATAGGTGTAACGAGACCTGTAATTCCAGGACCATTTTGTGCAATTACCATTGACATTTTACCAGTAGATCTGGTGTAACCATCGGCAATTAATCCACCATTAGTTTCGTGAGCAACATCCCAAAAAGTTATTCCAGCGTCTGGAAAAATATCTGAAATAGGCATAAAGGCTGAACCAATTATTCCAAATGCGTGTTCAATACCATGCATTTGTAAAACTTTTACAAAAGCTTCTTCTGTTGTCATTTTAGTCATAATAATTAGGCCTTTCTGTCAGGGTTGTTTAAAATTATATAAATTAATTTGTTAATTCAAAAGATTAATATATAAGATTTATGAAATTTCAAACAAACAAATCGACACAAATTATGGCTACAGACATTATTATTCACAATGAAAAAGACAACGTAGGAGTAGTTGTTATAAATAAAATTGATCCTAAACAAGACTGCTCGTGTTGGATTATGGAAAATGACAAAACAGTAAAAATTCAGTCTGCTGATGAAATTAATTTAGGGCATAAAATTGCAATGGTGGACCTAAACGAAGATGATACTATTTTGAAATATGGTCATGATATTGGAAAAGTAGTTAAATCAATCAAAAAAGGTGAACATGTTCATGTTCATAATGTTAAAACTAAGAAGTGGTAAAAAATATGGAAATCCCAAAAATTTTTTTTGGTTACAAAAGAGAAAATGACAGAGTTGGTACTAGAAATCATGTAATCATTCTTCCAGTAGATGATATTTCAAATGCTTGTGCTGAAGCTGTTGCAAATAATATTAAAGGCACAATGGCACTTTCCCACTCTTATGGAAGACTTCAATTTGGAGCAGATTTAGAGTTACACTTTAGAACAATGATTGGAACTGGAAAAAACCCAAATGTTGCTGCAGTAATCGTAATTGGAATTGAGCCCAAATGGACAAAAAGAATTGTAGATGAAATAGCCAAAACTGGAAAACCTGTTGAGGGTTTTCACATTGAGCGAACCGGAGATATTGGCACTGTAATGAAAGCTTCAAAGAAAGCTCAAGAATTTGTTATGTGGGCATCAGAGAAACAAAGAGAAGAATGTCCCTTAAGTGATTTATGGATTTCAGTTAAGTGTGGTGAATCTGACACAACATCAGGACTAGCTGCTAACCCAACTGTTGGAAATTTAATGGACAAATTAGAGCCATTAGGAGTTCATCTATGTTTTGGTGAAACATCAGAACTTACAGGAGCTGAAAAAGTTTGTGCTACAAGAGGCGCAACACCCGAAGCTTCAGAAAAATTTATGAAAACATGGAGTGATTATAATGAATTTATTCTTAAGGAGGCTACAGATGACCTTTCAGATAGTCAGCCTACAGCTGGAAATATTGCTGGTGGTCTTACTACAATTGAGGAAAAAGCATTTGGAAATTTTCAAAAAATTGGGTCTTGTAAATTTATAGATGTTTTAGGTCCAGCAGAAGAACCTACTAAAGGAAAAGGTTTATACTTTATGGATACTTCATCTGCAGCAGCGGAATGTATAACTCTTCAGGCAGCAGCTGGTTTTAATATTCATTTATTTCCAACAGGTCAAGGTAATATAGTGGGAAACCCTATTGAACCTGTTGTTAAATTAACTGCAAATCCACTAACTGTTAAAGGTATGGGTGAACATATTGATTGCGATGTATCAAAAATACTTACTCGTGAAATGAATATGTCAGAAGCGGGTGATGAATTAATTAAATCTATGATTAGAGTTGCTAATGGGAGATTAACTTGCGCTGAAGCATTAGGTCATAAAGAGTTTGTTATGACTAAATTATACAGAAGTGCTTAAGTTATATCTTTAAGTAATATTAATGTTACCCAAAAAATATTTATTATTAATTCCTGGAATAACTTTAGCACTTGTTCTTTATACTCTTTCTCAAGACCTTAATAATATAATCAGTATTGAGTTATTAGGTTACTCAAAAAGTCCCATATCTACTGCAATGATTGCCGTTCTAATAGGAATTGCATTAGGCAACACATTTAAAATAAGAGAAGGTTTTCTTGTAGGTTTAGATTTTACACAAAAATATATTTTAAAACTTGGAATTATTTGTCTTGGAATTCAATTAAAACCATTTGAGTTTTTAAAATTTAGTACAGTTGCTATCCCATTGATCATAGTCTGCATAATAACTGTATTAATTGTAATAAAATTACTTATTAAAAAATTAAAAATATCTACGAAAATGGCTTATTTAATTTCAATTGGTAGTACTGTTTGTGGAACCACAGCAATCATAGCTACTGCCCCTATTATAAATGCAAATAAAGGAGAGGTTGCATACGCAATAGCAAACATGACTGTTTTTGGCATAATATCAATGCTTATATATCCTTATTTTGCAAATATTTACTTCCATGGAGATCCTATGTATGTGGGTCTTTTTTTGGGTACAGCAATTCATGAAACCTCACAAGTAGCTGCAGCAGGGTTAATTTATGATCAGCAATTTAATAGTCCCGAAACATTAAATATTGCTACGGTTACAAAATTAACACGAAACACTTTTTTAGTAATCATGATTCCACTATTTGCCTACTTATATAACAGGGGAAAAGCAAAAAAAAAATATTCCTTACTGGATATTTTTCCTTATTTTATATTGGGTTTCCTTGCCTTAATTATCTTTAGAAATGTAGGTGATCAAATATTTTTAAATGAAAGTTCACAAGAATTGTGGCAAAATCTAATTACAAAAACTAAAAACACTGCTAAAATTTGTTTAAGTATGGCAATGGGTGCGGTAGGTTTATTAATAAATTTAAAAGATCTTAAATTAATGGGCTATAAACCTTTTTTGGTTGGTTTTATTGCAATGATAACTGTAGGGTTTGTTAGCATTATTGCAATGCAATCATTTACAAAATTATTCCTATTTTAAAAATTTATTATAACAACGGTATGTAACGTTAAAATAAGAAGATCTAACAAAGTTAAATTTCAATTATTAAGTGTTACAAGTTTATGATCAAATCATATATTAAATTGTTAAGAGGTGGTGGAGGGAGACTGAAACCACCTCGGTTTCTCATCGTCCTCTAAAAAAAAATTAATTTTTTTTATTAAACAGTTTTTGGCCTGCATCAGCAATTAGTGAGATTACTTGTTTTAAATTAAACATTGAAATTTTAATTTTTTATTAAAGTTTAAAATATTCATATAAAAATTTAAATGATACAATAAGTAAAAAAATCCCAAAATATTTACTTATTTTACTTTTATCAATAGCATGAACTGTTCTTGCTCCAATTCTAGCCATGAAAGTTGTAATGGGTATGAAAATTAAAAAAGCTGGTATGTTTAAAAATCCTACACTTAATGGAATATTTGTCTTTAAATAGCTACCA
The DNA here is from genome assembly GCA_905612505.1 of uncultured Candidatus Pelagibacter sp. Lineage (GTDB taxonomy): Bacteria > Pseudomonadota > Alphaproteobacteria > Pelagibacterales > Pelagibacteraceae > Pelagibacter. The sequence continues at coordinate 25,015 of CAJQSH010000031.1, forward strand.
GTAATCAAAAATCCTATTGCTCCAGATACAGCGATTAAAAAACCAATTGCTGCAGCACTGCCAATTGCCATTTTAATTGAATATCCAAAAAATTTTAATATAGGCACATTCATCACAGCACCACCAATTCCCATTGGAGCTGAAATAAAACCAACTAAAAAACCTAAAATAATTTTTAAGTGTAATTTTATTTTAAGAACAATATTTTTTTCTTTTTCTTTTAACAATAATAAATAAATACTTAGTAAAAATATAACAATAGAAAAGAAAAGAACTAATGTTTTTGTTTTAAGTGTTGACGCAAAAATAGTTCCAAATACGACGCCCAAGACAACAAATATTCCATAGTTTTTAACAATATCAAAATCTACAGCCTTAAATTTATGATGAGTTAGAACGGACGCTGCTGAAGTTGGAACAATAATCGCAAATGAAGTTCCAACAGCTAAGTGCATAATATATTTTTGATCTATTCCAAGCGATCCAAATATATAAAATAAAAAAGGAACTGTTATTAGTCCCCCTCCAATTCCAAATAAACCTGCCACAAATCCTACTGGTAGAGCTGTTAAAACCATTAATAAAATAGAATAAATATATTCGTTTGATAATAAGGAGCTAAGCAGATTGACCTACTGATGTATCAACATTGTTGAACTTTATTTTATCCATAATGTGATCAATTTTTTTAACATCTGCATCTCTTACACACATATTTTCACTTAAATATCTCTTCCAAAAACTAGATCCTGTTTGGCCATGAAACAATCCTAGTGTGTGTCTCATAATTTGATTTAATCGAGTGCCTTTTTTTATTTCATCTCTTATGTATGGCAGCAACTGCTCGATTACATCTTGTCTACTTGGTACATTTTCATTATTAAATATTTCTCTTTCTATATCGGCTAATAAATAAGGAGTATGATAAGCAGCTCTTCCTATCATAACTCCATCAACTTGCTTTAAATGATCTTTCATTTGATTTGTTGTGGTAATACCACCATTAATAATTATTTCTTCTTTAGGAAAGTCATTTTTTATTCTATAAACAAAATTATATTTAAGTGGTGGAATGTTTAAATTTTGTTTTGGTGTAAATTTTCCAAGGATAGCTTTTCTTGCATGAATGATAAAAGTTTTAACTCCTGTACTTTTTAATGTTGCTATAAAATAATGTAAGTTTTCATAATCTTCAGTATCATCATAACCAATTCTAGTTTTAATCGTAATTGGCAACTTTGTAACTGATTGCATTTTACTTAAACAATCTGCAACTAAATTTGGTTCTTTCATTAAACATGCTCCAAATTTATTTTTTTCAACTTTTTTAGAAGGACAACCAAGATTTAAATTAATTTCATCGTAACCAAAATCCTCTCCTGCTTTTGTTGCTTCGGCTAACAATGTGGGGGAAGATCCTCCAATTTGAAGAGCGATTGGTTTTTCATTAATATTAAATTCTAATAATTTTTTTTTATTTCCTCTGTGAATTGCTTCAGAAACAATCATTTCACTATAGAGAAGCGTATTTTTACTAATTAATCTTAAAAAAAATCGCTCATGACGATCAGTACAATCCATCATAGGAGCAATAGAGACTTTCCTATTCATGATTAACTTTTATATTATTTTTTTAGTTATTTGTAGTGCCTGAATCATCAGGATTTGCTTCAGTTGTTTCATTTTTAGATTCTGATAATTGATCTAAAGAAACTGCAGGGTTTTTCGAACTAGTTTCTAACTCTGGATTGACATCTGCTTCTGGTTCAGTCTTTGCTATTAATTCTTCCAAATCTTCTTCTGAGACTTTAATTTTTTCTGGGATTTTTCTTGCTCTTTTAGATGGTAATATTGGTATTCCACTTTTAGAAATCTCACCCTTATACAAGGTTTCAAAATCATCACCTATTACTTCATCATCATCTGTCCCATCCTCAACTTGCTCAACATGTTTTCTAATTTTGTAAATAGCACTTTGGGTTAAATCCGAGACTTTAATTTTATCTGAAGCAATTTCTCTTAATGCAATAACTGTATTTTTGTCGTTGTCTCTATCTAATGTTGGTTCAATACCTGAATTTAATTGTGTGGCTCTTTCTTTAGCTACCAACACTAATTCGTAAGGACTTTCTACTTTATCTATACAATCTTCTACTGTTACTCTGGCCATGGGCAGTATCTATACAGTGCTTAAAATAAAATCAAGGTTAATTTTATAAATAATGAGGATTTAGCTTATTCTTTATTAAGAATAACAAAGATATTGCAATTAATATGTAAGAACCTGAAACTAAAGCGATTTGTTCTATTGATAAGCTATTATCTATAAGAATTCCAAAAAATGCTGTGCCAAAAGCAGTAGAAAATACCATCAAGGCTGTCGTTAGCGCTTTAATAGAACCGATGTATTTGACGCCATAAATCTCTGCCCAAGTAGCAGAGCCCAAAACATTAGCTAGTCCATTTGAGATGCCAATTAACCCAAGGAAGAAAAAAGATGAAGATGGTGAATTAAAATAATAAAGCACAAATGTAGAAATCAATAAAGGAATGTTCATATAAATTAATAATTTTCTACTACTAAATTTATCAATTAAAAACCCAGATAAAAATAAAGTGATCACTGATAAAACTGAATACACCATAAATGATTGGGCAATTACATAAGGTCCCCAATTTTTAGAAGATGCTATAAATGATTGATAAACAAATGTTCCAGTTGCAATCGAAGGCATAGCCAGCATGCTCAAACAAACAATATAAAATCTATAATCTTTTAATACTTCGTTTCTTTTCCATTGTTTTATTTTTTTTGTTTTTGCATTTTTAATACTTGAAGCTTCTCTTGAATCTAGTTTGATATTTTTTACCAATAAAAAAGAAACTATTGGCAGCACTACAATAACTAAAATTGAAATTACAATCCAAATATTTCTCCAATCAACAAATGTTAATAAAAAAACAATTAATAATGGCAAAATAAATTCAGCTAAAGACAAGCCTAACCAAGTAGCGCTTAAAGCTCTACCTCTACTTCTTTCAAAAAATCTTGATATAGTAGTGGTTGCTGTATGAGACATCAATCCCTGGCCTGAAAGTCTCATCAAAAATATAGAAAAAAATAAAAAAAATACTGATGAAATTTTAGAAAATAAAAAACAAGAAATGGCTAATAAGATGACAACATAAGATACAAATTTTAAAATATTAATATCATCTATTTTTTTTCCAATCCAAACAAGTATAAAACTACTTAATAAGGTTGCTGATGCATATATTGATCCAAATTGACCGTGCGTAATAGAAAGAGCGTCTCTTATACTGGAATTAAATAAACCTAGAAAAAAACTCTGTCCAAAGCTTGAAAAAAATGTAAATATAAATCCAAATAAAATTACTTTAAAATTCAAACTTTTAAACATAGGAAATATAATTAATGAACAATGTTGCATTTATAGGTTTAGGTGTCATGGGTTATCCGATGGCAGGATATATATCAAAAGCAGGGCATGATGTAACTGTTTATAATCGAACTGTTGTAAAAGCTGATAAATGGGTTGCTGAATTTAAAGGATCTAAAGCAGATACTCCTGCAAAAGCTGCTGAAGGTGCTGACTTTGTATTTACCTGCGTTGGAAATGATGATGATTTAAAAGAAGTAACTATTGGAAAAAATGGAATTTACACAACTATAAAAAAGGGATCTATATATATTGATAATACAACTGCTTCAGCAGATATAGCTAGAAAGCTTGCTAAATCCGCAGAAGCTCATGGTTTTAGATTTTTAGATGCTCCAGTTTCTGGCGGCCAAGCTGGTGCAGAAAATGGTGCACTGACTGTTATGGTTGGTGGAAGCAAAATTGCATTTGAAAGAGCTAAACCAATAATAGATTGCTATAGTAAAAAAGTTAAACTTCTTGGTACATCAGGTAATGGTCAACTTGCAAAAATGGTTAACCAAATTTGTATCGCAGGTTTAGTTCAAGGTTTATCTGAAGCTATTAATTTTGGGGTAAAATCTGGGTTAAACATGGAAGACGTTATTGATGTAATATCTAAAGGTGCTGCACAATCTTGGCAAATGGAAAATAGATACAAAACAATGCTTAATGATAAATTTGATCATGGTTTTGCAGTTGATTGGATGAGAAAAGATTTAAAAATTGCAATGGAAGAGGCCAAAAATAATGGCTCTCTATTACCTGTAACTGAAATCGTTGATAAATATTATAGCGAAATTCAGGAAATGGGTGGAAACCGTTGGGATACCTCTAGTCTTATTAGAAGACTAAGTAAGTAGTATCGTATGCAACCAGCATACTATGAAGATTTTTCCGAAATAGAAAAAAAAATATGATCATTACTGGATGATGCAGTAACCAATAGAAACTCACCTTTCAGAATTCCTATATTTATCTGTGGTAACTAAGATGATTTTGATGGAAGAATAGTGGTTCTTAGAAAGTCGGATCAACCGAATAAACTTCTTCAATTTCACAGCGGTATCAGATCTGACAAAATTAAAAAATTAAAAGATAACAATAATGCTTCGATGTTACTTTATGATAAAGAAGAAAAGATTCAAGTTAGAATAAAAGTTGATTGTACCATTAATCATCAAAATAAAAGTACTAAACAATCCTGGTTAAAAACTGGTCATATGAGCAGAAAATGTTATTTAGTAGACAATGGACCAGGCACAGAGTCTCCTACCCCTAACTACTCCTACTTCTGGGTTAAAACCTGAATTAGATAATTTTGAATTTACAATGGAACAAAGTGAGAAAGGTTATAAAACTTTACTATAGTTCAGTGTAAAATTATAAATATAGAGTGGCTTTATTTAGCTGCAAAAGGTCACCGAAGAGCTAGGTTTGAATATTCTGATTATAAGAAGGTATACTGGTTAATTCTTTAAGATATTAATTTAGAATATTTTTTCCAATTTTCTTGATAATGAATTGCATTTTCGGTTATTGATTTTGCTTCTTCATCTGTAACTTGTCTTACAATTTTACCAGGGGATCCAATAACTAAAGAATTATCAAGTATAACTTTATTTTCAGTTATAAGCGCATTTGCTCCTATAATGCAGTTCTTTCCAATTTTAGCATTATTCAAAATTACAGCCCCAATACCAATTAATGAATTTTCTCCAATAGTGCAACCATGCAACATTACCAAGTGTCCTATAGTTACGTCTTTACCAATTTTTAATGGATACCCAGGATCTGTGTGCAATACACTTCCATCTTGAATATTTGACCCCTCACCTACATAAATATTTTCAACATCACCTCTTAATGTGGCATTAAACCAAATACTTGTATTTTTTTCTAAAGTTACATCTCCAATGATAGATGCATTGGGTGCAACCCAATTTTCACCTGCATTTTTTACTTTTTTATTTTCCAAATCGTAAAACATATCTATATAATGTTTATCATGCCTCCTTTAAAAACGCCAATATGTGATTTTAAAACTAATGCTAACGATTTCCAATTAGACTCAACAGATAGTAAGCTTATTTCTTTAAACGACATTAAAGGTGAGGCTGGAACTTTGATTATGTTTATTTGTAACCACTGTCCTTATGTGAAAGCAGTGATTTACGATATCGTTGAAGATTGTAAAAATTTAGAAAAATTTGGGATTAAAGCAGTAGCCATTTCATCTAACGATACTGTTAACTATCCAGAAGACTCATTTAAAAATATGATTAATTTTTCTAAAGAACATCAATTTAGTTTTCCTTATCTTTTTGATAAAACTCAAAAAGTTGCAAAAAATTATAACGCAGTATGCACTCCTGATTTTTTTGGTTTTAATAATAGTTTAGAATTACAATACAGGGGAAGAATTAGAGAGTTAAAAAATTTAAAACCAGTAAGAGTTGGTGAAAGTGATTTATTTAAAGCAATGAAGTTAATTAGTAAAACCGGCAAAGGTCCAAAAGAGCAAGTACCAAGCTTAGGTTGTAGTATAAAGTGGATAAATAATTAATGTATTTGGTGGTTACAAGAACTTTTCCACCTGAAATTGGTGGTATGCAAAATTTAATGTGGGGGTTAACTAAAGAACTCTCTAAAAACTATATGATAAAAGTATTTGCTGATTATTATGAAAATTATGAAGTGTTTGATGAACAGGTTTCCTTTTCAATAGAAAGAGTTAGTGGATTGAAACTTCTTAGAAAATATAGAAAAGCTCAACTAATCAACGAATTTATAAAAGAAAATAAGATTGATGGAATAATTGCAGATCATTGGAAAAGCTTAGAATTAGTTAAAACTAATAAAAAAAAAATATGTCTTATTCATGGTAAGGAAATAAATCATGAAAAAGGAACAAATCTTAATAAAAGAGTTTTAAAAGTATTGAATAATGTTGAAACGATAGTTGCTAACTCAGAATACACAAAAGAACTAGCTATCAGACTGGGGGTAAGAGATGAAAAAATTGTTGTTGTTAATCCAGGTGTAGATAAAGTTAAGGAATTGAGTAAAAAAACTTTAGGTAAAGTTGATAATCTATTAAAACAAAAAACACCAAGATTAATTACCGTCTCTAGATTTGATAAAAGAAAAAATCATGAAAAAGTGATCATGGCATTAAGAAATTTAAAACAAATTTATCCTGACATTGTGTATATTTGTATTGGCTATGGTGATGAGGAAAAAAATATAAAAAAACTTGTTGAAGAGTTGGGCTTAAAAGAACAAGTGATGTTTTTTAAAAATATTTCAAATGAACTTAAAAACTCACTATTAGCCAAATCAGATATTTTTGTAATGCCTTCGATAATTTATAAAAAATCGGTTGAAGGATTCGGTATTGCTTATGTGGAAGCTGCACAATATGGAGTACCCTCTATAGGAGGTATAGATGGAGGCGCATCTGATGCAATCAATCATGAAAAAACTGGATTAATCTGTAACGGTAATAATTTAGATGAAATTTATTTTTCTATTAACTCAATGCTAGAAAACAAAAAATATTTAGAATATGGAAAAGCTGCTAAAGAAAATTCAGAAAAATTTAAGTGGAAAAAAATAATTATGGGCTATGAAAAAATTCTAAGTTAAAATTTTTTCTAAAACTTTTTTTGCACTAAGTTTTTTTAAATCAGAAACTTGTATTGCTTTAAAATTTATTCTTTCAATACTGACTTTGTATGCTGTTATATGTTTACCAAATAAAGTTAACCCCTTAACACCTAAATGTGCAGACATATGTGCTGGACCAGTATCGTTAGCTACAACAAAGGAACTATCTTTAATTAGAGTGGCTAGCTGGGAAATATTAAGAGCTTTATCATTGTCTAAAATTATCAAGGCATTAATATTTTTTGCCTCATTGATTTCTGCAGGTCCAGGTGCAACAACTATTTTAAATTGATCTGCAAACTTAACTTTAATTAAATCTATCAATTCATTGTAATGGGGCCACTTCTTGTGGACTAAGTGAGGAGAACAAAATGGAAAAAAAATTATATATTTTTTTAAAACAAACATTTTTTTGATATGATCTATATTGCTACAGGCCCAGCTAAAATTAGGATTGATGGTATTAAATGTATTAATACCAGATTCTTTTAATTGATGCTCAAATCTATTTAACACAGGATTTTTATCAAACTCATCTTTTATAATATAGTTTGGAAGAGTTGTTGCAGAGCTAGACCATGTATTTGAATTAGCTTTTGGAAATAAGATTCTTTTATAAAGCGCTGTTCTTGAAGAATTCTGAAGATCATAAACTTTTTTAAAATTAAATTTTTTTAAATTCTTCGTTAACAAATATAAATAAATTAGATTAAATCTTGATAATCTTTTGTCTAAAATAACATTATGAATAAATGGATTCTTTTTAAAAAGCTCAAAATATGCTTTAGTTGTTAATAAGTGTACATGATCATTTTTATGATTTTCAAAAATATCTTGAATTGCACCACTAGCTTGAGCTATATCTCCTAAAGAACCATGTTTTATAATTAAAATATTCGACATAATTTTAACAACTTAACATACTATAAAATTTTATGAATAAAATTCTAGTTGAAGTATCAGTTGGGGAACTTTTAGATAAGATATCTATTTTAGAAATTAAAAAAAAAAAGATTATAGACTCTGAAAAACTTAAATTTATTAACGATGAGCATGCTATTTTAAAAGACCAATTAGATAAAAATGTTAAATCTAATGAAAAAATAGAAAAATTATTTGAAACTCTAAAAGAAATTAATCAAAGGCTTTGGATTATAGAAGATGATAAAAGAATGTGTGAAAAAAACTCAGACTTTGGTGATAAATTTATAAAACTTTCAAGAGATGTTCATTTTTTAAATGATGACAGGGCTAAAATTAAATTAGAAATTAACGATCAAACTGGATCTAAAATTAAAGAAATTAAAGAATACACATCTTATTAACCATTAAATTCAATGAAAGAATTATTTTTTAAAAAAAATCATCCCAATTGGTCTCATCAAGAAATGATAAATGAATTAGAATTTTTTTCTAATATTTATGAAGACAGACCAATCAAAGATAATGTTGGTGGTATGAAATTTGCCCATGGGTTTGCCCTATATTTTATACTTAAAAAAATTAACCCAGAGTTAGTTATTGAAAATGGAATTTTCAGAGGACAATCAACTTGATTAATTGAAAGAACTTTACCTAATGCAAATATAATATCTATTGATATAGATTTAAGTAAAAGAATTTACATATCAAAAAAAGTTAAATATTCAAATATAGATTTTAAATTTCATGATTTTTCAAATATACCTGAAAATACACTGGTTCTATTTGATGATCATGTAAATCATGTTGATAGAATTAAAGAAGCTAATTATTTTAAAATAAAAAATATAATTGTCGATGATAACTATCCTTCTAATTTAGGAGACTTTCAAACAATCAAACAGTGCTATCAAAAACACAGCTACATTCACAGACTTAAATTTTTAAGTATTTTTAAAACTTTTTTTTTATTTAATAAAATTTTATTTAAAAAAATATTTTCAAAAGATTACAATGCACAAATTGATTTAAATGAGATAACAAATAGAATACGTGATAGTCACTCAAACAATAATGAATTTAACAATGTTAAAAAAATTATAGATATATATTATGAATTTCCACCTATTGTTGAACAATTACCTGATATCAACGACTCTAATAAAATATATAAAAAAACTGAAAAGCACTTAATTGATAAAATTAATAAGAAACTAATCAAATATAAATCAGAATTAAAACTTTATAATTATTTAGCTTACATAAAACTAAAATAGTCTACTGCTGATAGTTAAATCTTTTTTCTAAATATTTAATCAAATTATGGATTATAAAAGTCATAAATAGATAAATACCTCCAGCCATAAAGAATATTTCTAGTGGTTTATATGTTGTTGAAACAATATGTTTAGCAACACCAGTTATGTCCATTAGTGTTACAGTGCTTGCTAGAGATGTTCCCTTCATCATTAATATAATTTCATTTCCATAAGCAGGTAAAGATTGTCTAATGGCTACTGGTATTTGAATTTTATAAAAGATAATCTTATTTGATACTCCTAAACTTTTACCAGCCTCAATAATTCCAGGTTTAATAGTTTCAAACGCTGATCTTAAAATTTCTGATGTATAAGCTCCAGTATTCAAAGCAAAAGCAATAGTTGCGCACCAATAAGGCTCTTTAAAAATAATCCAAAGAACAGTTGATCTAAAATATTCTATTTGCCCTAAACCAAAATAAATTATGAATATTTGAACTAATAAAGGGGTTCCTCTAAATACATAAGAGTATCCATAAGCAAATTTACTTATAATTGGATTTTTATTTAATCTTAATATTGCAAATAAAAGACCAATAATTAAACCAAAAAATAATGATAATAATAAAAGTTTTAAAGTTATAATTGTTGCGCTTAATAATTTTGGCAAGCTTGCATACATTAGACCTAGATCCATTAAAAACCCCTACTATATTTAACTTCAAGTCTATTAATTAATTTCATACTTAAAAAAGTTATCATTAAATATAAAACTGCAGCAAAAGAATAAAAAAATAATGGGTCTCTTGTTGATCCTGCTGCAATATATGATTGTCTCATAATTTCGACTAAACCTGTCACCGATATTAAAGAAGTGTCTTTTAATGTTATTTGCCAAACATTACTTAAATTAGGAATGGCTAATCTTAACATTTGTGGCATAATTACTTTCAAAAAATAAATATGTTTCTTAAAGCCTAAAACTTTACAGGCTTCAAACTGACCTTCATCTACTGATTTGATAGCTCCTCTAAAAACTTCTGTTGAGTATGCACCCGAAATAATACCAATTGCAACTGATCCTGTGATAAATGCATTTATTTCAATGTATTCAAAGTATCCAAATATTGAGGCAACATACATTATTGCACCGCTACCTCCAAAAAAGAAAAGGTAAATTACGAGAAGCTCTGGAACACCTCTAATAACTGTAGTGTAAGAATTGCCTATAAAATTTAAAAATTTATTATTTGATAATTTAAGAGGTGTAAAAATTATAGAAAATAAAAAACCAATTAACATAGCTGTAATTGAAACAGCAATAGTCATTAAAGTTGCATAAAACAACTCATCACCCCAGCCAGTTTTTCCGAAAGATAAAAGATCCATATCGAAAGAGCGACTAAATAAATAGTCGCCTTTTCAAAATATTAATTACATAGAAGCGTCAAAGCCAAAATGCTTGATCGCTAATTTACTTATGATTCCTTGTTTTCTAGCTGTGTTAATAGCTTTATTGAAATCTTTAAGAAGTTGAGCATCTCTTTTTCCAATTGTGTCAACTCCACCTTGTCTCATTCCAACACCAACACCATTTCCAAAATCACCACCTGAAAAAGTTGGACCAACTAGTACAACAGATTTACCAGATTTTTCTGCATAGTCAGTGAATGCGACGGCTGCTGCTAAAGCAACATCACATCTACCAGCTACTAAATCTAAATTAACCTCATCTTGCGTTTTGTAAGTTCTAACATTTACTTTACCTACATCACCTGACTCTAAAAAGTTTTGGTGAATAGTTCCAGTTTGTGTACAAACAGTTTTTCCAGCTAAAGCTGCTTTGATAGTCTTTAAAGCTTTTTTAGCATCACCATTTGGACTTGAAAGACCAATCCCTGCAGGAGTTTTCATTCCTTCAAGACTTGAACCCTTCATTACAGCAAGTGCAGCAACTTCATCTGCATAACCTTGTGAAAAAGTAATTGTTTTTTGTCTTTCAGCAGTAATTGACATTCCTGCCATGATCGCATCAAACTTTCTCATTAACAAAGCTGGAATCATTCCATCCCAATCTTGTTCAACGATAGTACACTCATGACCCATGATAACACAAAGTTCATTTGCTAATTCAACCTCAAAACCAATAAGTGCACCCGATGCATCTTTAGAGTTCCAAGGAGGGTAAGCGCCTTCTGTTCCAATCTTTATTTTGTCAGCAAAAACATTACCAATTAATAATAAAGAAGCGAGAACAGTTAAAATTGTTTTTTTAAATATATTCATTATTTCCTCCGTTAATTATTAATAATTATTTCATAATTTTAATAATTTAAAAAGAAAATTTTAATGATTAATTGAAGAAGAAAAGTTCCAAGAACAATCAAAGCTTGGAATATAAACCCTATCTAAAGTTGTATTTCCGAAGTTTTTGTTAAAAACATCTAGCCATTTTTCCACTTGTTGAGGTTTTTTGTCTTGACTCCCAACCTGGGCTGTTATCACACCATTTGGTTTTAATATTCTAATTAAAGATTCCATGTTTTTTGCAGCAAGATCTATACAAAATTGATCATCATTAAGATCTACAAAAATTTTATCATATTTATCATCTTCAACTAATTTAATATTTTCAAAGGCATCTCCCCAAATACATTTAACAGAATTTTTTTCTGTAGACTTATTTCCAATTTTTCCTAAATGTTTATTACATACATCGACTACCTCTGGATCTAGCTCGTACCAGTCTATAAAATTGAATCCTTTTGAAATACATTCTCTTGTGACACCTCCATCACCTCCACCTATGATAGCGGCGTTCTCTATATCTTTGTTAAGTTTTAATGCAGCATTAACAAAAGTTGAGCTATATAAATATTCGTCATTTGCAGCAACTTGTATTTCATTATCTATAAAAAGAGATTTTCCAAACTGTTCTAAATCTAATATCTCTATATGTTGTCCTATTTTTGAATTAAAATCTTCTAGGACATCATTTACTACATAAGATTTTTGTAAACCTGATGAACTATAAATATCATGATAAAGATCCTTGGTGTCTCTATTAAATTTTTTTTTAATTATTCTTTTGTGCTTAAATTCTTTTTTAACAATATCTAAAGCAACCGATGGGCTAATATTTCCACATGTAAAAAAATCAAAACTTATAATTCCTTTTTCTGGGAAAGTATGAAAACTAATATGGCTTTCTGCTAATAAAGCTAAAATTGTAAATCCTTGAGGTTCAAATTTATATTTAGAAACTTTTAGGACAGTTACATTTGCTGCTTTTGCAATCTTGTTAATAACACTTTCAAATAAAGAAGGGTTATATTCCTGAGTAGTTCCAATAATATCTAAGGTTATATGTTCCCCAACTTTAGTCATAAAAATTACCCACTTTTATAATTTTTTATTTTACCTAAAATTTTTTCCATCTCTGTAAATGAAAGAATTTTAGGTTTTCCAAGTTTTAATGCAATAATGTATTGATGGCAAATATTTTCAACTTCTTGAGCAAGCTCAAAAGCTGTGGATAAGTTTTTTCCAAATGCAACTTGTCCATGATTTGACATTAAACATGCTTTTCTATTTTCTAAGGCTTTAATTATATTCACAGATAATTCATTGGTCCCAAAAGTTGCATATTCAGAACACTTTATATCCTCACCTCCTGCAAGAGCTATCATATAATGAAAAGCAGGAACTGGCTTTCCATGAGATGATACTGCAGTTGCGTTTGGTGAGTGCGCATGAACTATTGCTTTAGCCTCCCATTTATTTTTATATATATCTTGATGAAACCTCCATTCTGAAGATGGATTTTTTCCTGAATTAAACCAAGAAAGAAAATCTTTTTCCTCGTTTAAGGATAAAAAAACAACATCACCAGGTTTTAGATTTTCATATTTTTTTCCAGACGGTGTTATAAAAAAACCCTCAACTTCTTCTTGAATTCCTCTAACAGATATATTTCCAGATCTTAAAGGTGATAAGTTTGTAATATTTAACTTTTTTGAATATTCAATTACTTGTTCTCGTTCTTTTAAATTTAACACTTTGATTATTTATCTTTATTTTTTTTTATCTCTTCTTCACAAAACTTTTTAGCTTCTTTAAGGTCTGCTATCTTAGATTTGGATAATTTCTGACTTCCAGCCAAACAAGCATCAACTGCTCTTTTTAAATTGTGATCGCTAAATTTTAAAATAACAACCATTCCAAGCACTATAAATATAAATATTAAAATGTTTTTTATCATTTAAATAAACCTTTTAATCCTTCTGCAGATGCTTCACAAACACCTTTTTCTGTTATCAATCTAGTTACATATTTTGCAGGGGTTACATCAAAGGCTAAATTCATAGATTTGCTTTTTTTTGGGTAAATTAATATCTTTTTAACATTTCCACTTTCGTCTAAGCCTTCTAAATGAGATAATTCTTCTGAATTTCTTTCTTCAATTGGAATATCTTTAAAGTCTTTTGTATCCCAGTCAATTGTAGAACTTGGTAAAGCCACATAAAAAGGTATACCATTATCATATGCTGCTAATGCCTTAAGATAAGTTCCAATTTTATTACAAACATCGCCTGTTGATAAAGTTCTATCAGTCCCAACAATACACATGTCAACATCGCCTCTCTGCATTAATATTCCACCAGTGTTATCTGCAATTATTGTATTGGGGATTTCCTCTTCATTTAATTCATATGATGTTAGATTAGCCCCTTGGTTTCTTGGTCTTGTCTCATCAACCCAAACATGAACTGGAATTCCTTTTTTATGAGCATGATAAATTGGTGAAGTAGCTGTGCCCCAGTTAATGGTTGCAAGCCAACCAGCATTACAGTGTGTTAAAATATTTACTGTATCTTTCTTTTTGTTATAGATTTCTTCAATAATCTTTAAACCATTTAATCCAATATTTTCACAAAATTTAATATCCTCATCACAAATTTCTTTTGCTTCGTATAGGGCTGTTTCTAAAACCTTATTATTATTCACACCTAATATTTTTTTCATCATTCTATTTACGGCCCACTTTAAATTAATTGCAGTAGGTCTAGATTGAATCAAATCATTTGAACTTTCTTTAATAAAATATGGGTCATTTTTTTCAATAATAGCTAAAACTATTCCATAGGCTGCTGCTCCACCTATTAATGGAGCTCCCCTAACTTCCATTATTTTAATTGCGTTAATAATATCTTTAACAGTTTTTAAATCTTTAATTATAAAATTATGAGGGAGTTTTGTTTGGTCAATAATTTTTACTGTTTGTTTTTTTTCATCGAACCAAATAGTGCGAAATTCTTTGCCTTCAATTTTCATTTATTTAAAACTCTTCCAGCAACTGTTTTTAATTTATCAATTGTTTTTTGTGTTCTTTTATCTGGGGCCGTTATAATTGCTACATCTAGACATTTATTTGTTAGATCATTTAAATCTATATGATTTTCAAAATTATCAATAATATTTTTTATCATATTTTTAGCTTTTTCTGCATTTTCAAGAAGTACTTTAATAATTTGCTGAACATCAACACTTGCATGATCTGGGTGCCAACAATCAAAGTCGGTTATCATTGATACGGATGCATATCTAATTTCTGCCTCTCTAGCTAGTTTAGCTTCTGGCATGTTGGTCATTCCAATAACATCAGCCTTCCATGATTTGTATAGGTTAGATTCAGCTAATGTTGAAAATTGTGGTCCCTCCATAACAACATAAGTTCCACCTCTTTGATACTCTATATTTTCTTTTTTAATTGCTTCTTCACATGCATTCATTAACCCATTAGAAGTAGGGTGTGCCATTGAGACGTGGGCAACAATTTCATCATCGAAAAATGTTTTTTTTCTCGCAAAAGTTCTATCTATAAATTGATCAACGATAACAAATTTTCCTGGGGCTAAGTTTTCTTTTAGAGATCCCACTGCTGAAACAGAAACAATATCAGTTATCCCTAATTGTTTAAAAGAATCAATATTTGCTCTAAAATTTATATTTGATGGTGAGATAGAATGTCCACGGCCATGTCGCGGTAAAAAATAAACATCTTTATTGTTAAATTTAGTTTTTAAAATTTTATCAGAAGGTTTTCCCCAAGGTGTATCTAGACTTATTAGCTCTCTATTTTTAAAATCTTCAACATCATAAAGGCCACTTCCACCAATAATTGCTAATTTATTATTTGCCATATCAAAAAAATTCTTTAAGATTTATATACTAATTTAAAATTAAATGAATTTAAAAGACCACATAAGATCTATTCAAGATTATCCTAAAAAAGGAATATTATTTAGAGATATAACAACGTTGATTAAAAATAGTGAAGCATTTTCTGAAACTATAGATCAAATTGTTGAAAAATCTAAAAAATTTAAAGTTGATAAAATTGCAGCTATGGAGTCAAGAGGTTTTGTTTTTGCTTCTGCTGTTTCATACATTTTAAAAAAACCTTTTATATTGCTTAGAAAAAAAAATAAACTACCTGCAGATACACACTCAATTGATTTTAAACTCGAATACGGAACAGCTACAATGGAAGTTCACAAAGACTCTATTGAAAAAAATGATTCTGTTTTATTAATTGACGATTTAATAGCAACTGGTGGTACGGCAAAAGCTGCAGCAGAATTAATAGAAATCTCAAAAGGAAATGTTGCAGGCTTTATATTTGTGATTAATTTATTCGATTTAAATGGATCGGATAATTTAATAAAAAAAGGGTACAAGGTAGAAAACTTAATTGAATTCCACGGTCACTAAATATTTATTTAGACAAAAATTTAATTCGATACCACGATTTACTACCAACCATTGAATAAATTAATCCAGAAAATCTTGCATAGTACCTCGTTTGTTTTGCTTTATTATAAAACAAAGTAAATATTATCATTTTAACAAAAGATCTTATCAGTTTACCAAACATAGAAAAGAATGCTGAAAAATAGTTACTATTTTTTTTTATATAATAAAATTGAGACCACATTAAGTGCCAATTTCTAAACATTTCTGATTCAATTAAATATTCTGGATTACTTCCTGTTGAGCCTTTGTTGCCAAGGTGATTAATCAACAACTTGGAGCTACAAAAAACTTTACCACCGTTAAGCTTGGTTCTTCTACATAAATCTGTCTCTTCCCAGAACATAAAAAAATTTTCATCAAAATAATTTTGAGTTTTCATTTTTTTAGTATCAAGTAACATTGTGCACCCAACAATCCAGTCTACTTCTTTTAGACCTATTTCATTAAATTGATTATTAACATTGTTTTTATTAAAATAGCCAGCTGGTGCATAATGACTCTCATCGTTATAAGACGCTCCTATTATGCTAAATTCAGTTTGTTCGTTTATATAATAATCAACCTTATCAAAAAAATCTCTGTTATATTCAACATCTGGGTTTGAAATTAATACATAACGTGTTTTAACATTCTTTAAACCTAAATTATTTCCCGCCCCATATCCTAAGTTTTTTCCTGATAAAATAACTTGTACATTTTCATATTTTTTTTCTAACTTATCTTTAAAAAATTGATCATTGGAATTTTCAATAATTAAAATTTTGATTTTTTTTTTTATAGAATCTATACAATTAAATAAGATTTCTTCGTTTGTTTTAAAAGTTACAATTATAACTGTTAAATTTTCATGATTATTCATAAATAAATTATTTATTGTCTCTTTTAAACAAATATATATATAAACTAATAAAATCTATGAAAAACTTAATTAATGACAAAACTCTTTAAACATAAGTAAAAAATTAATTTAAACTCATTATGACTAAAAAACTAATAATAGTGACCGGCGGGCTGGGTTTTATTGGAAGTAACTTGATTGAGCTACTTCTAAAAAGAAATTATTATGTGGTTAATATAGATAAAGTTTCTTACTCATCTAATTTTTATAATACAAAAGAATTTAAAGACAATAAGAGATATAAGTTTATTAAATGTGACATAAATAGCAAAAAAGTAGAGAGCATTTTCAATAAACACAAGCCGATTGGCATTTTCAATTTAGCTGCTGAAACTCATGTTGACAGATCTATTGATGGTCCAAAAATTTTTATAACAAGTAATATACTTGGTGTTTTTAATATATTAGAAATTTTTAAGAAATATTATAAAAAAAATTTACGATCTAAATTAATTCACATTTCAACAGACGAGGTTTATGGAGATATCTTAACTGGACGTTCAGATGAAAATTATTCATATAGACCCAGCTCACCCTATGCTGCAAGTAAAGCTTCTTCTGATCATTTAGTTTCATCGTATGTTAGAACTTATGGAATTCCTGCAATAATTACTAATTGCTCCAACAATTATGGACCCAAACAACATCCTGAAAAATTAATACCTAAACTTATTCATAATATAATTTCTAATAAAAAATTACCTATTTATGGAAAAGGAACAAATTCAAGAGAATGGATATATGTCAAAGATCACTGCGAAGCTTTAATTAAAATTTTTGAAAAAGGTAAAATTGGAAATTTTTACAATATAGGATCAAATAAAAATAAAACTAATTTAGAAATTTGCAAAGGGTTAATTAATATTGGGAAAAAAAATATTAAAATTGGAACTAATGTAAAAATAGAATTTGTAAAAGATAGACCAGGACACGACATAAGATATGCTTTAAATAGCAAAAAAATAATTAAAGAATTAAATTGGAAGCCAAAAAAAAGTTTTTCTCAAGGCATGGAAGCTACATTTAATTGGTATTTAAATAATTTAAATTACTACACTTCATTAAATACTAAAAATGCGACTAAAAGAGTTGGTTTAAAAAAATAAATTAAGATGGTAGCGGGAAGTGGAATCGAACCACTGACCTCAGGCTTATGAGTCCTGCGCTCTAACCGACTGAGCTACCCCGCCACTTAATTATTCTCTTCTTTCTTTAACAAACATTGACGTTATTTGTACGTTTAGTTTATTACACAGACCTTTTAAATTCAATATTTTAGTGTGTCAAGGTGAGTCAACTGAGTCCTATGTGAGTCAAAAAGTGAGTCTTTTAATATTCCCGCGAGGTCGTCGCTGTTACGACTCCGTAGTGCAAAAAAAAGATACTAGACTGTTTTAGTTTAAACTTTAACTGCATACCCCCATCTCCCTTTTCTGTGAGTCAAGATTGTATGGTTTTACCTTTAGTCTTACGTTTAGACTTAAACTGAACGTGTTTTGAAAAAGAGTTATAAAAATATCACAAAAAATTCTAGCAAAAAATATTACAAAATTGTAGCCTCAATTAAAAAGGAGAAATAATGGATAAATTAACAAAAGGAATATTAACTGTAATTGCAGTTGGTGTTATTGGAATAAATGTTCAAATGTTAAATGGTGGTAATGGATTTATTACAAAAGCAAATGCGTTTGGACATGAAGAGATTATTAAAGTTCAAATATGTAATACTATAGGTAAATGTGCAGGAATATCTTACGATGAGCTTTTAAAAGTTAAGGTCGAAAAATAAAAAAGGAGAAATAATGGATATAGGTTTGGCAATACTAATGGGAATAGCAGTTCTTTTAATAATGATTTATTTGTCTACACGTTCAATAGTGGAGGTACTTAACCACTGGGGAGTGAAGAACGATGCTAATCAAGAAAAAATATTAGAAGAATTAGAACGAATGAAATAAGGAACTACGAGATAAGTTGCCAATGAGATAGTTATTAACGACTTGAAGGATAGCCATAAACTTTAGATTAAAAAAGTTAGTTAATTAATTATTGTTAAAATACCAAGCACCGAAAATTAAAACAAGTAAACCTAACCAGCTTTTATCCAATGTTATTAAATCTCTCTCACATAAATAATCATCATTTATCGATGGATACAGCTTATCAACTTTTATTCTTGCTTCATCCGGAGAAAAACCTTGATCAGAAAATCTTTTAAAAGCTCCAAATCTTTTGCTTAATCTGTACTTAAGATTGATATATTTAAAAGGATTAACTTTTTTAGCTATTTCACTATCTTTAATTTTAGCATTCTCTCTAAATTTCTTATTTAGATGAAGTTCTCCTACTAGATAAAGGAGTGTCATTTGGTGTAGAGAAAACATTTCATTTTTATTTATTTGATTAACTTTAAAGTTTTTTTCGTCATATTTTTTAAAATATTTAACTCTATTTTTGGCTACTCTTAAAAAGAAATTAAAAGCTTCATAAACAGTTACACGTCCTAGAAAATCTGGATCCTCAAAAGCTGTATTAATATCTGACCAGTATTTATTTGGTTGATCAAATCTGAATTCTTTCTCAACATTTGCTGGGAACTGCATTCTTTCATAAATAATGGCTTTTACATTTCTATCTTGATCGTATCTTTTTAGATGAGTTATTAATGTGTCTCTAAATGGAAATGTTTTTAAATTATCCCAATTATTAAAGAAATTATTAGGGTGATAATTTTTATCTTTCTTCATTTAGTCTAAAAGGTTATTTGGGTTTCTGTCTTCAATTCTATCAGCAACTACATTAGAAAAATTCTTTATTAATTCTTTACGTTCAGTAGCTGTAAGTTTATTGAATACAATCTGATGCTTATCATAAGCTTGGTTAGATTTTTCAGAAGTTTTAAATCTTTCTTTTGAAGTTTTAACAGCTAATTGAAGCATTCTGTTGGCCTCACATATAATTTCATAAGCTTTACGTCTGTAATTAAAATCTACACAGTCTTTTCCCTCAATCATTATTCGTTCATTCATACCTTTTAAATCATGGTACTTTTCTTCCATAATTTCTAGATATTTTGCTGCAATAAATAATTGATATAATAAGTCTTTATCTTTTAATTTTTCGTATTCTTTTTTCTGGTCTTTATGTTCAGTAATATATTCATGACATCTGTCACGGCCTAACTGTACAATTGCCATTAAAACTTTATTATCTGTTTTTATCTTTAGAATTTTTGTTACAAACATTTCAACGACACCTAATGCAAAAGATGAGCTTCTAAAGGCCTCTTTATCAAAATTATTTTCTACAGCATGATAATTCCATTGCTGTTCTGCTTCCTCAATAATTAGGTAATTAATAATATCTATATGTTTGCCAACATTTAATTTATTTTTGAATAAGCCAAACATTTTTCAGTTTAATTTAAAAATTCTTTTAGTTCAGTGTTGTGTTCCCACTTGTTTATAAAACTTGAGGGCAGCTCATTAAAAGTTCTTTCACACTTTTGATATAACTCTTGATACTCCTCCAATAAAAATTTATCTTTCATTTTTAATTCTAAAAATTTTACAGTTGTTAACTTTTCTCTAAATCTTATGTTCAGTTTAAGCATCGCTCTATGCCTGTTATAATCTTTTATAATTTCTTTAAATTGATCTTTTTGTTCGTTTGTACCATTTATTTTATCTATAGCTGCCTCTGGATCATGATCCATTTCCAAGAGTGTCATTACTTCATCTGACAAACCCTCTGTATTATTATAACTTTTATTTAAGATAACGTACGTTTCATCTTCGTTTAAATTAAAATTCTTGTCAGCAAACTCCATCATAGTTTTTTTGGAATTTTTGATATTTAAACGAGAAGCTTTAATGTTACCAGTTACTATACTTTTATCTAATTTTTTAGCTAGTAAAGGGTTGTTAACAATATCTTTGTAAAAATATCTGTTGTCTTCCATAAACTTTGAATTGGCGCAGTTTTCTAAAGCTACTTCTTTAGGATCCTTAAAGCATCCACTCAATAATAAACCTAGAACTATAATCGATAAAAGTTTTATCATTTAAATAGAAACTTGTTTCCCAAAGATTAATGCTTTTCTTTTTTTTAAAAGTTGCAATTCTTCGTGTGTATAAGGCTCAACTTCTTTAACTAATGCAATCTCTTTTGCCATCTCTAATAATTCTTCTTTACTTTTTTTACCCTCATATTTTTTAGTAATTTCCATACTTTGAGAAATTCTAGTTTTAATCACATCTTCAATATCATCATCAAAACAAGCTGTTTGCATCGCAGCTACCTGACATATTTGTTTAAAATTATCATCATTATTTCCAGATAATGCGAGTGCAATTAGAACACCACGTATTACACCTGGCTCGTATTTAAGATGTTTGCTATTATAAAAATTATTATCATTGAATATTTCACCATTTTCTAATTTAATATCACCAGCAATTACTCCCGCCCAATACTCTTTAACTTCATTTTCAAAATCATTGGGTTCACCGATATCTAAATCTTTATTAGGCACACTTTTTTTTGTTTTAAAAATATCAAAAAATCCCACAATCCAACCCTACCAGACCTTAAATTTAGTGTCTAGGTGATGTAATGAGAGGTTATCAGCTAAAAAACTGTACGTTAAGAAAACCAGTTCAATAATTAAAATAGCTTCAATCTTTATTTTAATACCAACACCAACATCCATAATGGTAAGGCAGTAAAAAAAGTTGCTATTAACACAAATGTAAGGGACATGAAAAAAGATGCAGCTATTGAGGAGCTACTCTTTCTTCCATTGGGTTTGAAATATACAAACATAGAAAACAAAGTCATTATAAGACCTGCTAGTAGATTATATAAACCTGACAATCCTAATTGACCTGTAATAACTGTGGCTATTGCAACAGGCAGCCCTAAAACTAAATAAAAAGAATAACCTTCTGGTTTTTTCATCTGTCCCAAGTTGTTTTAAAAGTTTTCGGATGATTTTTTAAATCTGTTTCACATCTTGCATGATAAAAATAATAATTTTCATTCAGCAGTTTCCCTTTTAATCTTATCGTTAATAACGCTGCATTGTCATGATATCTCTCAAAATTTTCGTCAGCACATGTCTCTAACATTTTTTCAGTTTTGGCATCTGAACAAGAAGCCATCAGTAGACCTAGAAATAAAATTGATAAAAGTTTTTTCATTAATCTTTATTCCAAATCTTTCCTTTTTTTCTTTGGTACATAATATAATAATAAATTCCTATCATAATCAAAAATCCTACTGCTCCAAAAGCTTGAAAAAAACCTACCAATACTGAAAAGCAGGTGAGCCAAATAAGAGCTATAAGTATTTTATGCATTTAAAACTGCTTATTTAGTTTTTCACAATTAAATTGAACACTACCCTCATCCCTAATCCAAATATTTAGTTTGCTGTTATATCTATTAATATTCAATGTCGACATAACCGTATCACCAACTTTTTTTTTTGCGTATATATATAAATCATCTTTTTCTCCAATCTCATAGACTGTTCCATCTCTAAAGATTTGATTCTTTTTTAAATCAATTTCAATCTCCACCATCCAATTGGTACCTCCAATTTCTTTACATTCATAAAAATGATGATGATTATCTGCATAAGCAGTCACACTAAAAAAACCTAGAAAAATTATTGGTAGTATTTTTTTAATCATTAAAAAAATGTAAGAAAGTTTATGCTATCTAACCAAATTAATATTCCGAAGATTGCAGTAGAAAAAAGAAAACTAAAAAACATATTGGCATAAAATTGAGAGTTAACCATACTAGACATTTTTTCATTTCTCTCTTCAATTGCTTTTTGCATTACCTTGTTATTTGGGTATTTATTTTCAAGATGATATGTTTCATTTTGCCAAACTATCTGGCTTAAAAATAAGCAAATACAAATCAATAAAGTAACAATTATATAAAGTGCAAAAATCATTAATCAAAAATTATTGTGTAAGCTAAATAGGTAAGTTCGATGGCTAGTAATATTTCAAGTCCTGACATAATTTAAGCCTACCAAAACTTAAATCAGGTGTCTAGATAGGTTTGTATATTGAGCCTATTCCTTGCTTCATATCCGGATCTTCCTGTTGGACTATACGTAGAGTTGAAGGTGAAGTTTCTGCTACTTCCGTTCTAATCTTAATATATTCATCTATGTTACTTGGCTTAATAGTCTGTGATATTTCTCTAGCTAATTTAGCTTTTTGAGGTTTTTTATCTTTACCAAGATTTGTAATTATAGATTCAAACAATCCTTCTTCTTTTTTAGGTACACCACTATAAGCTCTGGCATTCTCTATGCGTTTAGTCATACCTTCAATTTGTGCAGGAGTAGCGGTCGGCTCATTTAACAATTTATTATAAGCTCTAGCATCATGAACTTTTTGAATCTTGATGCTGCCGCTGGTGTTGGTGTATATTTTAGTTTTAGGATCGTATGTCACAACCATATCGTTATCTTTAGTTTTCATCATTTTTTCCCTCTATGAAATGTTTATTGTCAGACAATATTTGTTTCATTTTCAGCTCTAATTCTTCAACTGAAAGATCGTCTAAACCATCTGTATTTTTGATTATTTGTTTATCAATATAATAACCGGCAACCTTACCTCGCAACTCTTCTGCACGTAAAGCAACACCGACCATTTTATTTTCTTCTGCAACTTGGCCTAAATAATTAAGCCGAGCCATATGTTTGTCAGGATCAATATGATTTTTAATTCTAAAATCTTCCTTAAGTTCTCCGATATATTTAACAACGTGTGGGCATATTCTTGGGTTTAATAATTCGTATGCGCGCTGATAACTACTGTCTGGCGAGTAACCAGCTTTCATTGCAACCTGTGTATTTGTTAAGCTTGAATTGCCATAATGATTTTCTACGTATAGCCTAGAAAACATCTTCTGCATTTCCGTTAACGTCTTGTTTATTAACTTCATCTTTTTTTTCCTCCTTTTTATCAATTACGTTTAGCTTTCGTAATCTTGTTAAATGTTTGTAGATTGTTTTTTTTTGCGATGCTTATGTCTTCATGTTCAGCTAATTCTTCTGCTGAACGTATTCCTGAATTATAAAGCTCTATGATTTTAAAATCCTCCTGCTTTAGGTCAGGATATTTAGTCCAAACACCACTGTCATTCATGGTTAATAGACATGTCTTATCAAACCCACTTCCACCAAAGTTTCTTGCTTTAGCTACTTTTAATCTGCACTGAACTGATTTGGTACCGCCCATATCGAAACGTTGATCTGGATTTAATCCTTCAACAACTAAATGAGTGTCTAACATTCTTTCTTTAGCACTTGAGCCGCTAGATGTTCCAGTAGATTTATTTGAATGATGCACAAATATATTAGGTATGCCTTTAGCTTTTAACATGTTTGTCCATTGCGTTAATGGTGTCCAATCAGAAGCTCTGTTTTCATCTATGTCTGCAAGAGCTGTAATATTATCAAGAACTAAAAATGGAAAGTATCCAGTTGTATTAAAAATATTATTACAAACATTTTCAATTAACTTTCTACCTTTACGTCCATAATCAATTTGATCTCCAATAGACATTCTACTAACAGCAATAGGATCAAATCCATAAGGTAGTCCATGCAATTCTAAATCATCGCGTGTTAAAGAAAAATCCCATTCTGCTCTATGTTTTTTATCTTTCTCTAAATAATCATTTAAGATTACAAGCTCACGATCAACAAAGCTTTTACCACCTAACTCTCCCTCTACGTGGAAGGTAGGTCTAGTTTGATCTACTGTATAATCTAGAAAATTATGACCACTGTTAATGGCTTTTAATGCTGCTTGCATAAATAAAGTTTTACCAGCACCAGACTCTCCAGATATTTCATTACAACTTCTATCTGTGAATATTGGATTTAAGATATAATCTACCTCTGGATATTTACATAAGATACGTGTCCTATAATCAACTAATGGATAATTAATCCAC
Source organism: uncultured Candidatus Pelagibacter sp. (assembly GCA_905612505.1). Classification (GTDB taxonomy): domain Bacteria; phylum Pseudomonadota; class Alphaproteobacteria; order Pelagibacterales; family Pelagibacteraceae; genus Pelagibacter. Next base: position 50,009 of record CAJQSH010000031.1, read on the forward strand.
TTACTTTCATCATCATTACGTTCAGCTTCTTTATCTTCAGTACGTTTTAATTTATCAAAAGATTTAAAGTTGCCCCCTAACTCTTTAGCAAGCGCATCAATACCTACAACATTATTAGGATCATTCTTATAAGCTTCTTCCTGTGCTTTATATTTGTTAAGTCTATTATCAACTTCTTCGTCATTAGTAATTTCCAAGAAACGTTTAACGAATTTCTTTTTAATACTTAACGTTAAGTCTGTATGTTTTGCTAAAGCACCAGCTAATAAAAAATGAGCTTTATCTCTGTTTCCTTCCGCTGGCCAATAAGACTCTAATTCAGCAAAGAACGTTGCTAGCTTCAAATGATTAACTATGTCGTTTGGATCAGCTTCTACAGGCTTTCTAGAGTCTATTACGGCTCTGTCTAGGCCGTCAAAGATTGAATAACCAGCAGTTAATAACTCAACTTTTTTACCTTCTATTGGATCGTCATAGCCATACTGTTTAGGCTTTACGTCTTTAGGACATGCATAAAGTTTATGTGTTGGAATGATAACACCATTAACTGGTTTTCCAATTGTGTAAGTATCGGGAAAACAATTAAAATATTTATTAACATTAAAAGTTTTATCATCGCTTTCTGCATCAAAGAAACGTTGGCCAGCAGCATTAGATTTTTCTGGATTATGATAAACAGCTAAACGTTTATTTTTTAATGCATTAGCTAATTCTGCATCACTCCATTCATAACCAGCTTTAATATTCCATGTCCATTTACCTTTTGCATCTTGTTTGCAAACGGGGTGTTTATCTTTTGACTTATCATTAGGATTATAAATTGCTGGGGTTAATGACATGCCCCAGCTTTTATACATTTGTATTTTAGTAATATTCTCGTCCATTACCTTACTCTGCCTCCTGCTTTATATTTCTTCTTAAGATCAATTTCAGACTTTAAGAATTCAGAGAAACTTCCTGAATAACCTTCTTCCTTCATTTCTTCCCATTGAGATTTTAATGAATCCATTAAGTCAGGCATGAGATCCATTACTGCATCGTAAGGATCTGTATAATCAGAAGCTAACTTCATGATTTCATCTTTTTCTTTTAGGTCGCCTTTACCTTCTAAAGCTTTAAATATTTTCATTAGTAAGGGATCTCCTCTCCAAAAAAATTATCTTCTTTAAAAGGATTTTCTCCATACTTTTCAAGATCACACTCATGATAGTACCAATCAGGATCGTACTTACCTTTGCTGCTTTGAGTAAAGATATTATCCTGACATTCGCCGCATAATGCAGAAATATCATATTCTTTTTTATGCCATTCATTTTTTAATGATGACTGCACAGCATCTGCAGATTTAACACACCAAGTGCATTGCTTCTTACTTTTAACGTAATGAACTGCTTTCTTTAATTTATTAAAAGAAATATTTCTTTCAATACCGTCTGACCATATAGACGTAAAGTTTTCTGGTTTATTTTTGAAAGTATGAATGTGTTGTTTAACACTCTCTACGTTAAGTTTAGGTGCCTTCTTCATTAAAGAATATAATTCTCTAATGGCTTGTTGTACTTTTGTTTTCATTTTCTTATTCTCCAATAAAAAACCCGCTAATTGCGGACACAATCAACGGGTTAGTTAATTTTGAATATTACTAATGTGAATAGATTCTATAATAGAAATTTATAAACTCAACAGATACATTAATAATATTGTCCGTTGAACTTTTATTTTTATGGAGTGTTATGTTCAGAAACCTCGCATGGTTTTTAAGATACCAAGAAATCTATATTGATACGAATTTACAACATGAAGAGTCTGTACGTCAAATTATATTTCACTAAAAACATTTTTATTTCATACGTTCGATTAACGTTCCTCAAAACGTAATTCATCGTACATATGACTCACTTAATTCATCGTACATTTCGTACAGTTGATCGCGGTGCGCTGGATTGAACTATGAAAACACCGTGACTTGGAGAGGCCTATTTCAGTTGGGTGTACTGCTCTTATTCGTGAACTTCTTCCATTCTCTGCTTATCCTAGAGAGAAAGAGAGAATTATATATTTCTACAATTCTCTCTCGTACAGTAATAGAAACAGCTACCCACTATTTTTAATCTTATTAGCCAAGTATTCGCCCTGCAATTTAGAATAATGCTTACGTAAAACGTTAACATCTTTATGACCAGTTTGAGTTGCTATGTCTAACAGTTGCCAATCGTTCTCCGCCGCTCTAGTGCAGAATGTTGCTCTAGTACAATGGAATCTTTTAGATACACCCGCAGCATTTCTACATGTTTCCCAATAACGAAAAAATGCATCACCTGATGTTGCTGTTATAACTCTTCCGTCAAGTGATCTAGGGAGCTTCTTAATTTCCTCTATGACTCTAGCAGACAATCCTATTGTTCTATTTGTTGTAATGTTGGTTGGATTTTTTGTATCTTCTAACTTTGCTGTATGTTTAGCAAAATCAATATTGCGATACTTTAAGCCAATCATTTCAGATCTTCTTAAAGCACAATCAATGCCCAACATGATAGCCGCCTTCAACCAAACAGCCTTTGAGTCCGCCGCATGTTTTAACAATGCCACTTCTTCATCTCGTGTGATTACTTCTCCTGAATAATCTGGCTCTTTAAGTATCTTAATACGTCTAGCTACATTTGATGGTAAGTACATATCAAGATCATCCATAGCATAAGCAATAGCCATTGAGATAACTGATATATATTTATTACATGTTGAAGGGCTAACAGTAAGCAACTGATCCTCCCGGAACTTCATTAGCTTTAGTTTGGTCAGCTTAAATAAAGTGTTGTCACAAACTTTATGCCTACATATTTTATTAATACGATAGCTTTCAGTCCTGAAACCTTTTTTATTTATTGCTACACGATCTCTATATTCCAGCATCAATTCTCTCAAAGTCATACGTTGAGATTGTGAAACGTTAATATACAAACCCTTCTCTATATTTACCTCGGTTTCCCGCGACCACTCTTGGGCGGCCTCTTTGTGTAGGAAACTTTTAGTAATGTGTGGACTATCATTTCTTCTAATCATGACCTGCCATTTCTTGCCGTGCTTTCGGATTACAGACATATTTCTCTCCTCGTTGTGTCATGAGTGTGTCAAGGAATGTGAGAATGTTAATTGCGATAGCTATACTGCGATAACTAACAGCGGACAGCGGGCTTATGAGTCCTGCGCTCTAACCAACTGAGCTACCCCGCCTTAACGTTTTGGTTCAGATCTGGTTCAAACATTTTAACCATCCTTACAAAACAATTAATAACAGAATAAATACAATAATCCTACAGTAAATAAAGCCTTATTTTAGATTCAAATTTGAATTTTGCTTGGTATTGAGAAACTGTTTTAATTCATCAAGCTTCTTTAAAGCTGTAGTTTTATCAATTAATTTTATTTCTTTTTAACCATTAGGCATAATTTAAAAAAAAATTAGCTTAAATTAAAAATATAGAAATACAGCACACTAAAATGAATGGAAAGTTGCATGAAGAAGTTAAGAAACTAACTGAAGAGAATGTTTTATTAGAGAAGGTAATAAAAAATTAGGAATTTACAGAAAGTAATGCCTATAACCTTTTTTATGATGTTGATTTTAATGTTTGTTATTATAAGTTATACTAATGGCTAAAAAGAAAAAAGTTACAAAGAAAAAAGTTAAAAAGAAAAATGATGTACTGTGGTTTTCAGTTCTTGTAGCATTAATTGTAGCTGTATTAGCTTCTTCTTAAATGACTAAAAAAGTTTTTACCATTTAAGGTAACCTACAAGTAGTTCTTTTAACATCTACAAAACATATTACATAAACTGTATCAAATATATTATCACCGAAACTTTTATATAGATGATATTGAACATTATTATTATTAAGTAATAGACCAGATAACTACTCAATAAGATTTTATAAGAATATAACAACTCTTGTGCGATGTGGTTCAAATGTGGTTCAAAGTTGAAAAAAAAATAAAACACAAAAACACAGAACATCATATTTTATGATACTTATTTATACAATTACCGGTTCAACAACTCCTGTTGTTAAGTTAATATTACCAGTAAGAATTGTTAAATTTTAAATTTTTCCTTAAATTATGAGTCCTGCGCTCTAACCGACTGAGCTACCTCGCGACTTAATTATCGTTGATTAATAATAGATTTTTATTTTAGTGCAATCAAGTATTTGTCTTAATTTAAATGGTCAAATAGAATTTGTGCAATTTTTGCATGACCGTTTTGATTTAAATGCTCATCTATTATAAAAATATTTTCTTTATTTAGTGAAATTTTCAAAAATTCTATATTATTAAAACCTTTTTTATTCATTGGAAAATTTTTGATTATCATATGAGGTTCTTGAATGAATAAAATTATAATTTTT
>CAJQSH010000032.1 GCA_905612505.1 uncultured Candidatus Pelagibacter sp.
AGTGTTTTTACCTTCACCACCTTTAAATTCTTTTCCATCAATGGTAGCTTTATAATCAAAAATAACCAAATTGCCCTCTGTTGATTTTATATCAGCATTTACATCTTTAAAATTATTTTGACTTTTTGCTATTTCTTTAATTCTTTTATCTGTCTCAACAGTATCTATTTTTATAATATATTCATCAAATTTTATATTTTCGACTGATTTAATTTCAACTTTAGGTAATTCTGTAACAGACATTACATATTCAAGATCTTTGTCTTCACCATAAGTTTTTAAATCTAGTTTAGGTTGACCAGCTGATTTAATTTTATTTTCTTCTAAAGCTTTTGCGCTTGTATCTTTTAAAACTTTATCAAGAACTTCATTAAAAATAGCTTTACCAAATTGTCTTTTTAAAATTTCTTTTGGAACCTTGCCTGGTCTAAAACCTTTTATGTTAACGGTATCTTTAATTTCATTGTATTTTTCTTCCATATAACTATTCATAGTTTTTTTATCTATAAATACTTTTACTTCTTTATTTAAACCTTTTTTATTTTCTATTGTTACTTTCATAATTTTATATTTTTCTGGTAGGCAGTAAGAGACTCGAACTCTTAAGGGTTGCCCCACTGGTTCCTAAGACCAGCGCGTATACCAATTCCGCCAACTGCCCACAAATTACGAGGTTTTATATATTATTGATTGAATTTGTCCAATGACATTAATTATGAAATATACAAATAATCATTTATAAATGACATAAATTTAAAAAAATGATTATTTCTCCTTGTATAAGTATCTGCAAAACCGATCCCCAAACTGGTTATTGTTATGGCTGTGGAAGAAATAATGAAGAAAAGAAGTTATGGAAAGCAGCAAATACCTTAGATGAATGGAAAAAAGAAAATATTATTAATATACAAAAAAGATTAAATGGTTGGCAACTAGACAGTTTTAAGGATTCATATAAGCATAAAATAGAAAATGGTATTTCACTTTTTAAAAAAAACCTACTCAGTGAATAAATTTATACTAACTATAATTGTTTATGTATTTGAACTAATAGTTGCTGGTGTTTTTTTTAAATATATGGGTTACTGAAATAAAACTAGAATCTTTTGTTGTAAATATGGAAAAAAATAGAAATTTTTGATAAAAAAAGTTAAGATTTTTTATTTTTTTTATTAATCTTGATAGAAAAGTTTGTTTTTTTTGAACCAAATCTACTGTTAGTAATATTACTTCTGTGTTTAGCAAAAGCATGTTTTTGTGCAAGTTTCATAGCTTTTTTTGATGACATATATTTAACTTTATACTATTTTTAGAAAAATATAGATTTAATTATCCTTAATTTTATAGCAACCAATTACTTTAAAATTTTTATTGGATACTACAATTTTGCCAAAAGAAACGCTTAAATTTAGAACTTCAAAAATGACTACATGATGAGTAATTAAAACTAAATTTTTTTTATTATTCCAGTTTTTTATATACTCTTTTTAATCCCTTATTTGTTTTGATTTATTTTTTTAAATTTTTCATCATAGAGGGAATTCAAAAAAGTATTAATTTTAAAATTATTAAAAGCAAGGAATGCTGTATCTTTACATTTGCACCACTCGCTGGACAATACCTTGTCAATTTCTATATTATTGTCTAAAAAAAATGATCTTATAATATTTGATTCATTTGCTCCCTCTGTATTTAAATTTCTTTGGGTTGAACAATCTAGTAAACTAGAATTGTCTGGATCTGAAGATCCAGGTGCTTATGTGTGCCTTATAAATATTAATTTTTCACCTTCTTTTAACGAATCGAGAAGGATATCATTTGAATTTACTTTATTAGAAACTATTAAAGATATAAATATAAGTAGTAAAATTTTTATTTACTTCATTTATGGATATTAAAATAAAAAAATTAAATAAAGCAATAATTAAATGTAAAAAATGTACAAGATTAATAAAATTTAGTAAAAAAATTGCTTTAGAAAAAACAAAAAAAAACATAAATGAAACTTACTGGGGAAAACCAGTTCCTGGGTTTGGTGATATAAGAGCTAAATTAATGATTATTGGGTTGGCTCCTGCAGCACACGGAGGAACAAGAACTGGAAGAGCTTTTACAGGTGACAAATCTGGTAATTTTTTATTTAGATGTTTACATTCAGTCAAAATTTCAAATCAATCTACCTCAATGCATTTAACAGACGGTTTAAAATTAAATAAAACTTATATCACTAATATTTTAAAATGTGTTCCCCCAGAGGATAAACCTCTCACATGTGAGTTAAATAATTGTTCAAATCATTTTAATAATGAAATTTCTAATCTTAAAGATTTAAAAGTTATAGTAACTTTAGGTAAAGTAGCTTTTGATAATTGTATTATATTCTATAAAAAAAATTATCCAATTAGTAAAAAAATGATATTTAAACATGGAAAAAAATATACTCTACCTGATGGAAAAACTCTTATTGCATGTTATCATCCCAGTCCAAGAAATGTGAATACAAAAATTATTAATTTTAAAATGTTGAAGAATGTTTTTGTTAAAGCAATAAAAATAATCTAGATTTTAATAGTGTCGCAAAAAAAAGGTTTAAAATTTTCATAAATAATATCTGGTATTCTTATTGGTTTACCTAATTCATTAATAAAAACTAGATGAACTTGTGCTTCTGCTATTAAATCATTTTTTCTTGTTATAAATTGATTCATAAAAAATGAAGTCCTTGTAATAGATTTTACAAAAGATCTGATACTTAATTCGTCTTCTAGATAAGCTGATTTTTTATACTGAATGTTACACGACTTAACTATTATTAATGTACCAAAATCTTCTTTAATTTTTTTATTACTTAATCCAATATTAGATATAGCTTCAGTTCTTGCTCTTTCAAGAAATTTTAGATAATTAGCATAATAAACTACTCCTCCTGCATCTGTATCTTCGTAATATACCTTAACCATGTGTGTAAAATTTTTATGCATTTAAATATGATATCAAAAGAACTGATTAATTAATATCAATCTAAGATATAATAATAATTATGAATGTTTATATTTTTTGGTTAATTGGGGTTGTTGCCTGGAATTTTGGTGTTCCCAGTGCCACGCCAATACAGGATGTAATAGTTGCAGTAATTTTATCTCTGTTAACCATAGGACTTAAAAAATATTTTAAATAATAATTATTTTGAAGAAAAGTAAATATTTTGATAATAGGATATAGTTTTTAATTTAGAATTATCTGTATCAGTCATGATTGCTACACCTGTTAGCATTTTAACATCTAGGTTATGGAATTTTTTAAAATGCTCTTTGACGTTTGCCTTAACTGTCACCCACTCGTTAAACTCACTTTTTGTAGTTGATAAAACATAATCAATAGATTTTTTTGTGTATGGACTCGGCCAATTATCATCAATCAAGTTATTGCTTGAAAAAACGTAACTAATTGCTCTATTTGAAAGAGCTGTAGATCCTGTTTTTTTAATAACAAAAACTCTTGCTGCATAGTCATGACCCTTTTTACTATTTTCAACTATGCCAGCTAAATCCTTTTCAACTTTCCATGTAATGTTGATAAATGGCGTTTTTGAAAGATCAATTGTAAGCTCTTTACCTAAACCAGAACCTTTACCTTCGGTTTCAGCTTTAATGAAATTACCATTTTCGTTTGATCCTAAAGACCATGTAGTTTCACCTTTTACTTTTTTTACTTTTAATGTTTTAAATTCATCTTCAGTAAATTGAAAAACAATTACTTTTTCAGCTTTAACAATGCTTGAGAATAAAAAAAGTAAAGAAAGAGTTAATAAAATTTTTTTTATCATATATGGTTGTTGATATATTGCCTTTTTTAATAAAAAACAATATTTGAACAATATTTAGACATTCTAAGTACATTATTAAATCTTAAACATATCCAGTGAAATCAATTTCTATATTTATACTTTTAATCTACTGGTCTATAATTATATTAGCACCAGTAATCTCTAAAGAGCGTGAAATTTTAGGAAAACAATCAAGTCTTATACTTAAACTTAAGTCTAGTAAGTAGATCTACCACCACTTATATCAAATACAGGTGCTGTAAAAAATGAGTTTTCTTCTGCGGAGAGCCAACAAATTAATGATGTAAATTCTTCTATTTCTAAAAATCTACCTCTTGGAACTTTAGAAAGCATACGCGCAACGTGCTCTTTAGTCATTTGATCTAAAATCCTTGTTTTTGCTCAGGCTGGTGTTACGGCATTAACTGCTATATTTTTGTTTGCTAACTCTTTTCCAAGGGATTTTGTTAGACCAATTACCCCAGCTTTTGCCGAGCTGCATGCACTTGTGTTAGCATTTCCATCTTTTCCATCTACAGAAGCAACATTTACAATTCTTCCATAATCATTTTTAATCATATTTGGTACAATACATTACAGCAATTAAATGTACCCATTAAATTGATGTTTACTATTTTGTTCCACTCATCAACGTCATAATCCCACAAGGAAGATGTAGAGGCAGTTATTCCAACATTATTGATCAATATGTCGATATTAGATTTTTTGATTAATTCATCAACAGTGTCTTTAATTTGATTACAATTAGATACATCAACAATATTAAATGAAAGATTGGAATTGTTTAGTTCTTTAGAAGCTTTTAATAATTCATTTTCATCAATATCCAAAATTACAACTTTAGCATCAGATGGTAAAAACCTTTTAGCAATATCAAGAGCAAAACCTTGGCACCACCAGTAATAACTGCAGTTCTATTTTTTAAATCAAATTAGTGCATAAAAACTATCTGCTAGTTAACATATAATAAGTCAAAGAAGAGATAAAGGCACCAATTATCCAAGAATAAGATTGTAAGTGCATTAAATTGTCATTCCAGATTGTTGCTGCAGGAAAAATAAAAGCAACTATTAAAGAGTAGACAGCTTTAATATGCCAACCACCAGAATAATAGTAAGCACTATTTTTTTCTGAAGAGAAAATATCTTTATTAATTAAATTACTTTTTTTGATTAAATAATAGTCAACTATCATAATACCAAAAAATGGTCCAAAGAAGCAACCAAAAGTATCTATAAAGGATAAGATGCCAACTTGACTCAATAAAGGTAACCAAAAAATACCAATAATAAAACCAAAGAAAGCAATAATTACAGAAGAACTTTTTAAGTTAAGCTTGTTTGGTAAAAAATTTAATAATGAATTTTGAGCTGGTATATAGTTTGCAATTAAATTTGTTGAAGCCGAAGCAAAGAAAATAAAAAATAAAACTATTACAGTTATTTGAATATTATCAAGTTTACCAACAATGTCTGTGGGATTAGTTAAAATTATTTCCATATTTTCAAAATTTTTATTTAAAATAACATCTGCACCAATCACTACAAAAACAGCAAAAAATGAAAAGATTATTAAATTTAAAATCAAGCTTAAGTTACCTTTTTTTAATTCATTATCATTTTTAACATATCTAGAAAAGTCACCGTAATTAACAATCACAATTGAAAAATAAGCAAAAATAGTTCCTACTACCGTTAGTAAAGGCATAATGTTATTTTTTGTAAAAATATTTTGAAAAATAAAAATTTCTGAAAATGCATATGTAACATGTTCATATTCATAAAGAAGCACTACCAAGGCAAATAACAACATTCCAAAATAAACTATTATAGCTGAAAAATTTATAAACAATTTATTAAATTTATGACTTTTACTAAATAAAAATATTTGAAGTAAAATTGTTAAAATAAGAGATATCAAATCAATTAAATTTAAACCTAAAAGGAATGTTAAAAAAATGTCTTGATCAAGAATTGTATTATCTATTGAAAAAATAAATATTCTAATCAAATAGTTAAAAACTTTGGACAAAAAGTATGTTTGAATACCAAACATAAAAATACCTACCAGCCCTCTTAATAAAGCAAAATATTTTGCCCCCTTAATTCCAAAAGATGTTCTCAATAATACAGGAAATGGAATGCCGTATTTTTGTGACGGTTTGCCTATTAAATTAGCGAAAAAATAAACAAATACACATCCAATTAGACTTCCTAAAAAAACAATTAAAAGATTTAATTCATAAACAAGATAGAGGGATGTTATAAGTGAAAAAGCAATTACACTTTGAATGTTAATACTCCAGAAAGTAAAAAGATCTTTCCAGTCCCAATTTTTATCTTTTGGATTTACAGAAACAATTTCCCAATTAATTAAGTTATTTTTTGATTTATCTTGAATCACTAAATTTATAATAAACTAATAAATCCTACTGTCCATATAGATAGGCTGGCAACCATAAGGCAATCTGAAGAAATACAATAATTAAAAATAAACCAATTACTTGGATAAGCATAAATTGCGTCATTCCATGATAAATATCTTTAATATCCCACTCTGGAACTACACCTTTTAAAAAATATGCCGATATGATACTAAATAATTAATATGTTTTCAGAATTTTTTGGATCAGAACAGCTTTTTATATTAACTCAAATAATTTTTATCGATTTAGTTTTGGCAGGAGATAACGCTATCATAGTTGGTATAGTTGCATCTAAATTTCCGGTTGAACAAAGAAAAAAGGTAATTTTTTGGGGTATAGGTGGCGCTGTAGTTTTAAGAATTATTTTAACAATGCTTACTGCTTATTTACTTCAAATAACAGGGTTAAGACTAATTGGTGGTTTGTTGTTACTTTATATTGTTTACAAGCTTTATATTGACGTGATCAAAGGACAAACTGGTAATGAGGGTGCAAAGATAGATAGCTCAAGTTTTATTAAAGCTATATGGACAGTTTTGCTTGCAGATTTTACAATGAGTTTGGATAACGTCTTAGGTGTTGCGGGTGCTGCAGGAGATCATTATGTTTTACTAATTTTTGGATTAATTTTATCAATAATTCTTATGGCGACAGCTGCTAATTTAATATCAAAATGGATTACTGAATATAAATGGATAGCTTGGATAGGTTTATTTACTATTTTAATCGTTGCTGTTGATTTAATATATACTGACGTAAAAATACTCATACTTTAAATGTTTAAAAAAATAGACTTAAGAAATAGAATAGCTTTAGTTACAGGTGCTGGGAAAGGACTTGGAAAAGCTACCGCAATTGCTTTAGCGGAAGCTGGTGCAAAAGTTATTATTGTTAGTAGAACTTTATCTAACTTAATGAAAGTTGAAAAATTAATCAAAAAAACTAAAGGCTCATGTTTAAAATTTGAATGTGATGTAACCGATCTTGACAAATTTAAAAGTATTTTAAAAAAGATTAAAAGATTAGATGTATTGGTTAATAACGCCGGTAACAATCGTCCAGAACATTTCACAAAAGTTAAAAAAGAAAATATGGAATATTTAGTTGAGCTAAATATGAAGGCTGCTTTTAATGTGGCACAAATGTGCTCACAAAAAATGGTTGAGTTAAAAAGTAGAAAAAAAGTAGGGGGCTCAATTATTAATATGTCTTCGCAACTTGGAAGGGTTGGCGCACCAATAAGAAGCGTTTATAATATGACAAAATTTGGTTTAGAAGGTTTAACGAGAGGAATGGCTCTTGAGTTAGGAAGATATAACATAAGAGTTAACACTGTATGTCCTACTTTCGTTGCAACTCCTATGGTTAAAAAATTTTTTAAAAACAAAAAATTTAAACAGCAAGTATTGGAAAACATTCCTCTTGGAAGACTTGCTGAAGAAAATGATGTTTCAACTGCTGTTGCTTTTTTAGCTGCTGATAGCTCAAACTCAATTACCGGAACATCATTTATGGTGGATGGAGGATGGACTGCAAAATAATGCCTAAATTCTTAAAAGATATTAATCTAAAAGGTAAAGTTGCCGTAGTAACAGGTGCAACAAAAGGTATTGGTAGATCAACTGCAATTGCTATGCATCAGGTTGGAGCTTCTATTATTGCCATTGGAAGAAATACTAATGAACTAGCTTCTTTAAAAAGAAAATTAAAAACAAGAATTCAATGTATCGAATGCAATTTAAATGATTATAAAAAAATTAGTAAAGAAATTGGTAAAATAAAAAAAATTGATATCCTTATTAATAATGCAGGAACAAATTTGCCAGAACCATTTTTAAAGGTTAAAAAATCATCATTAGAAAAATTATTAAACGTTAATATAAAAGCTGCTTTCAATATGGCAAAACTTTGTACGGACAAAATGTTAAAACTTAAAAATAGAAAAAAGATTGGTGGATCTATTATTCACACCTCTTCAATGTTTGGACTTGTTGCTGGACCCAACAGAACCGTTTATAGTATGACTAAATTTGGTATTGAAGGTTTAACCAAAGGAATGGCTGTAGATTTAGCAAAATTTAACATACGAGTTAATAGTGTCTGTCCTACCTTTGTTGCAACACCAAGAGCAAAAAAATATTTAGCAAATAAAAAGTTTAACAAGTATGTATTAAATAATATTCCACTTGGAAGAATTGCAACAGAAAGTGATGTTGCAACAGCGATCACTTATTTAAGCTCTAACGCATCATCAATGATAACTGGTAGTTCAATAATTATTGATGGGGGATGGACTGCAAAATAATGAATAAGGTTTTATTCATTATATTTTTCTTATTTTCTTCACAATTAAATGCTATTGAGTTTAAAGGCAAATTTATTCAAGGCCATTTTATTTTAGGTAAAACTGATCCTGATACAAAAATTATAATAGATAAAAAAAAAGTGAAGGTTTCAAAAGATGGTTATTTTGCATTTGGAATTGAAAAAGATAGAAAGCTAGACATAGTTATCACAGAAGGTAATAAAATTATTATTAAAAAAATTAAAAAACGAAAGTACATCATTCAAAAAATTGAGGGATTGCCTAAAAAAAAAGTTACACCACCTGAAGAATTTTATGCAAGAATAAAAAGAGAGAATAAATTAATTGGTGAAGCTAGAAAAATTGAAAGTAATTTATCTTTTTTTAAAGAAAAATTCATTATTCCAGTTGATGATTCAATTATAACTGGAGTTTATGGTAGTCAAAGAATTTTAAATGGTATTCCTAAATGGCCTCATTATGGTTTGGACTTTGCTCAAAAGAAAGGAACCCCTATTAAAGCAATGAACAATGGAATTATAACTTTAGCTGAAAAAGATTTATTTTATACTGGTACCACATTAATCTTTGATCATGGTCATGGAATTTCTACACTTTACATGCACATGGATAAAATTTTTGTGAATAAAGGAGATCATGTAAAAAAAGGTGACATTGTAGGGACCGTTGGTACTAGCGGAAGGTCAACAGGACCTCACTTGGATATTAGATTAAATTGGTTTGGAATAAGGTTGGACCCCAAAACTATATTGGATATAAAATGAGAATTAAATTCAATAAAGAAATAGAATTTTTTTTGAAAAAAAATTTTTTACCACAAGACTATTTGTTAAAAAAAAGACTTGAAAGATCAATTAAAAATAACGATGAAGAAGAAATAAAATTAGTAAAGAATTTTATATCTCCTGATACAGATTCTGTAGATATTGGTGTTTACAGAGGTGTTTATTCTTATGAAATGTCAAAGTATTCTAAGCTAGTTCATGCTTTTGAGTCAAATCCAATATTATTCAATAACATTGAAAAAAATCTAAAAAAAATTATTAAAAATATAAAATTTTATAACTATGCGCTTTCAGATAAAGAGGAATTGGTGTCATTAAAAGTTCCAATTAGAAATAAGAGCTATAATAAAAACAATTTTGAAGAATATTTTCAAATGGGTAAAGCAACAATTCATGGTAAAAATAAAATTAATGAGTTTGAGTCTTTCGATATTAAAAGTAAACAATTAGATAAATTTAATTTCACTAACAGAATATCTTTTATTAAGATTGATGTAGAGGGTCATGAAGCTGAAGTTATTAAGGGATCTGAAAAAACCATTAAAAATAATAAACCTATACTATTGATAGAAATTGAAGAGCAATATACACAAAAAAAAGTTGTAGATACTTTGAGGTATATTAACTCTTTAGGATATAACTCTTTTTATTTTAAAAATAATAAGTTAAATAGTACTAAAACCTTAAATGATTTAAATTCATTTAATAATTTTATTTTTAAACCATTATAAAAAATATTTTATGAACGAAATAGATAAATTATCAAATAAACTTGTTAAGGCTTTTCTAAAGAATAAAATAATCTCTCCCCTTCCATTAAAGTATACAAAAAAATTAAGTGAAGCCCAAAAATTTAGAAAACTGTGTGAAAGTAAAATTAAAGATCCTATTATTGGATTTAAAGCAGCGGGAACTGGAATTCCTGTAATAAAAAAACTTAAAGAAAAAGAGCCATTCTATGCATCTATATTTAAAAAAAACCTCCTAAAAAGTGGTCAAAAAGTTAAAATTAATAAATCAACTTTGGGTATTGAGCTTGAAGTCTGCTATTTAATTAAACAATCTTTCTTTTCACTCAAGGGATCAATTACTATGAAAAATGTTACAAAATACATTTCTCACATGGCCCCTTGTATTGAGGTGATCGGTTACAGACAAAGAAAAAAGGGAATTACATCCTTTGGTGACTTGTGTAGTGATTTTGGAGCTAATGTTAAGTTCTTAATCGGACAGAAGAAAAAATATAAAAGAATTAACATTGGAAACCTAAAAACAGTTATTTTAAATAAAAAGATTAACCAGAGTGTATCTGGGAATACAAATACTGTTTATATAAACCCTCTTAATTCACTAAGATTTGTACTTAACAAACTTAAAAAAGATAAGGTAAATTTAAATAAAGATTTTTATGTATTTACAGGTTCTACTGTAGGTGTTGTTCCTATTTTGGGTAAAGGACTGTACGAAGGTAAAGTAGACGGTTTAGGATCGGCAAAAGCTATTATTCATTAATGGCCTTACACTTTACTAAAAAAGAGTTTCAAAAAAGAAAATCAAATGTTTTAAAATCAATGAAAGAGCAAAATCTTGATGCACTTTTAATGTTTAGACAAGAGTCTATGTATTGGCTTACAGGTTATGATACTTTCGGTTATGTATTTTTTCAAACGTTAGTACTAGATCAAAAAGGAAATATAATTCTTCTAACAAGAGCTCCTGATTTACGACAAGCACAGAATACATCTAACATTAAAAATATAAGAATTTGGGTTGATAAAGATGAATCTAATCCAACAAATGATTTGAAAATAATTTTAGAAGAACTTAATTTAAAAGGAAAAAAATTGGGTGTTGAGTATGAGGCCTACGGTATGACAGGTCGTAATGCCTTAAGATTAAATAAATCTTTAGAAAATTATTGTGTAGTAGAAGACCAATCAGAATTAATTACTAAACATAGAGTTATTAAATCTAAAGAAGAAATTATTTATGTAAAAAAAGCTGCTAATCTAGCTGACAAAGCTCTTGACGAAGCTTGGAAGTACACAAAAGCAGGGGCAAGTGAAGCAAAAATTTTGGCTGAAATGCAAAAGGTTGTTTTGGAAGGTGGAGGAGATTATCCGGCCAATGAATATATAATAGGATCGGGACATAATGCTCTTCTTTGTAGATATCAAGCTGAAAAAAGAAATCTCTCTAGTGAAGACCAATTAAGTATTGAGTGGGCTGGTACTTACAAACATTATCACTCAGCTATGTTTAGAACGATTCCTATTGGTAAGGCAGATCCTAAACATATTAAAATGCATGAAGCTTGTATCGAGGCATTAACTAATTGTGAAAAAAAATTAATACCAGATAATACAATTGGAGAAGTATTTGATATTCATGCAAAAACTTTTGATAATCTTGGTTATAATAAAGCAAGAATGAATGCTTGTGGTTATTCCTTAGGCGCAACCTTCTCTCCTAATTGGATGGACTGGCCAATGCTTTACACAGGTAATCCTTATGTAATAACTCCTGGTAATGTCTTCTTCATGCACATGATACTTATGGATTCAGATAGCAATTTAGCGATGAATTTAGGAGAAACCTATTTAGTTACTGAAAATGGTAACGAAAGATTAGGTAAGCAAAAATTAGATTTAGTAGTACTTTAGGGCTCCAGGTTCAAGTCAGGTTCAAGTCTCAAAAAATAAGTAGGACCCAGTCCCAATCTCAATTTTGAATTGTATTTAGACCCCATACACCCCTTTTTCAAATAGGGGTCCCAATAGTTCACTCTATATAACTTGTTTCAGACAGCTAGGTTCAGCTTTTTTGTTTTCATAAATTCAGCCCCTTTAAAAAAAAATAATAAAAAAAAATTATGAAAAAAATATATGAAATTGTAAATGGGATTTTGTAAGAATTAAAATCCAGGGAGATTAAGATAAGTTTGAGCAAAATATAATGTCCCCCTGGAAAAAGTTTCATTACTAAATGATAATTGGAATATAGAGATTATAATTTTTATTACAAATCCTAAAAGTCCTTTAAAATATCTTAAGTTAGCTTATGTTAACTTCATGTTAACCTTGAGGTGTCACTTTAAGTGTACTTCTGTAATAAGTTTTTTATTTCCGTTTCCCGTTCCTTGTGACTAAAGGTATAGTTTATGGCACATGGCTGACGGAACACCCCTACACAAGTTTTTAATTCACTATTATAGTTGAAAATTGGCAACTTAATTATATAATAAAATTATGAAAAGAAGATTTTTTTGTAAAAGTGCCATCTATAGTTTTTTAGCTTACAATATTTTTCCAACTCTATCTTATGCTAACTCAAATAAGAATGAGATTATTGGAAATTCTTTACTAGTTGATGGTAAAGAAAAAAAGGGAAATATAGATAATATTTCATCTAGTATTATTAAATCAACTTCAGAACAATCAATATTAAAACTTAAAAACGATATATATTTGATAAGTAAAAATTCAGAAATTGAATTTAAAGATAATAAAATTTTCAGAATAATAAAAGGTGCTGTGCATAGTATGTTTGGTAAACAACCTAGTGAATTAAATATCAAAACTCCAAATGGTATAATAGGAATAAGAGGAACATCAACTTACCTAGAAATAGAAAATAAACATTCTAGAACTTATGTTTGCAATTGTTACGGTCAAACAAATGTTTACAATTCAAATAATGCTCTAATAAAAGAAATTAAAAGTGATTATCATTCACCGGCAATTATTGAGGGTGATGGTATCATGGGTAAATCTCCTTATGATGTACCATTAAATCACTACGATGATCATATCGAAGATTTAAATAATTTAGTAGGACGTCAACCCAATTGGAAACTTCCAAAGGGTAAAAAAATATTTATCTCACCAAAACTAAGAAGTCTTAAAATTTAAACGCTTCGTCTTTGTGTGTGGTGTCACCATCATTTCCTGACTAACACTAGCTTATTATATAAATAAGAAAGAAGAACAGAAAAGAAAATCTGATCTAAAATCAGAAATTAAACTTAATAATCTGCATCTGGATTAATATCGTTTACTTGTTTCCACTCACCATGTGTATCTTGGTCCCATCTACAATCTAATTTTGCATCTGTACTTGAAATTATATAGTCACTACCAAAAACTTTAATCTTTTGACATTCATCACCACACATACCATCAGCTTGAAACCATCTACCAGCATCTTCAAAATATACTATTGAATAATATCTTGCGTTTGGTATTGGACAACCTGAACCTTCACCAAATCCGCCACTGTTTTTGTAACACGTTAAATGAATTTGACCCCTTTTATGATTAGCTTGTCCTTCAGTGTCGACTGTGATTGAAACCTTAGGAGAATCTTGCCATGGATTTTTAAAAGTTATAAAATGATTTTTAATTGAATGTAAAAAAGTTAAACACGATGTTTCTGTGTTTATAAATCTAGCATCAGCTTCATTTGCAGTAACATCACCAGATTCATCTATCCAATCGCCATCTTTATCAATTTCTTTAATTGCTGAACCTAAATAGTTACTGACAATGAGTGTTTCATTTTCCATTGCCCTAACTACTACATTCCAATTTTGTTCGAGAACTTTTTTTCGAGATGAATCTGTATATTCCTTATAACTGACCAATCCAACTCCAGCTAAAACAGCTATGATAGCAACAACAACCAGTAACTCTACTAATGAAAAACCATTTATTTTATAATTTGAGTAATTTTTCATTTAATTATTAAAATTTACACACAATTATCTATAATTGAAAAGTGTTGTTTTATCCATGCTTATAATAAATTTAGGATAATAATAATCGCTCATTAATAATATGGTAATTACTGATCTGTTAGTTTTTTATATTCTTTTTTAATTTCTTCTAAAAATTCTTTAGATGTAAATTTTTCTAAATTTTCCTTCGTAGCCAACCTACCTATAAAGCTTCTAGATTTTAATAGCTCCATTAATTGTTCTGGCTTTATTTGAGTAGAGGCATCACTTGATTTAAGCTTTTTCAAAAGTGCTTTGGAATCATTATCACTTATTCCATTATCTTTTAAAAGTTTTTCGAAAATTTTTTGTATACCTGTTTCGTCAATTTTATTGGGTAATTTTTTTTTTATTTTTTGTATTTCTGCATTTTTTTCTTTTTTAATTATTCTAGGATTAGAGCATTTAAGGTTTAAAGATGACAAAGTTTCATCAATTAGCTTAAGTTCAGGTTTTAAATTTTCGAAAGTTATTTTTACATCTTTCTTGATAAAAGAATAACCAGGTTTAAAATTTAAAGTATAAAAACCATCAGTAGCATCAAAGATTAATTTTTCTTTATCATGTACTTCAATAATTTTAAGTTTATATTTAACTTGCTTATTATCAATTCTACTAATGACAATATTTTCTCTATTAAATGAAAATACAAAAGTAATATTTTTTATCTTATTTTGTTTTTCAACTATATTACAATTAGTTGAATATATATCTGCTTTTGCAGTGCTATTAATAATAATTATAAAAAAAATAACTAAAGCATTCTTTTTGTTTAAGAAAATTGACATTTTTAGTCTTAATATAAAATTAAATATTATTTTCGGCTTGGCATGATACCTGTTCTTTGTCCATTAATTACATTTTCAGATGCTATACCACCAGCATCGTACTGTAAAACATTTAGCGCTATATTTCCTACGGATCCTGTAGATGGATTGGGTGATCCATTCATTTGCACATTACTAAATGAAGTTTCTCCATCCGAATGATAATCATCAGCATTTACCGTATAATTATTTGGATCAAAATCATCCGCACCACCTATTGGAGCAACTGCTGTAGTTCCATCAGAGTTATCAATGCTAAAAACTATTCTATTTCTAAGCATATCTCCAGTTGTTCCAGAAGAATAATCTACTGTGTTACTATAGCTAAAATCAGTTTGAGCTTCCGAACCTAATCCAAGTGTTCCACTGTAAGTATTACTAATAACCTTTGTCGCAAAGTTTACTGCTGTTACACCACTATATGTTCCTGATCCCGATCCTTTTGTTGCAACCATATTGATATTATTTCCTGTATATGTGTAAGTACCAGAAGCAATACCTTGAAAATCACCATAAGTGGTATCGCCAAGATTAGCTCCACCATATTTTAAAATATAAGCAAGACCATCACCACCTTCAGCATTGGCCATAAGAATTTGATTCTCAGTAGATTCATTTTCAATACTTGCTTGGAAGTCTTCACCAAGTAACTGCTCTAAGTTAACACCTAAAGCTTCAGCAATTTCATCAAAAGTAATTCCTCCGTCACTTAAGTTTAGTGCGGCTATTACGATGTCACCTATAATTTCATTACCGGTGATTTGATTATCATTAAACAATCCTTCTTTAACAGCTTCTTTAACAGCTTCTTGAACATTTTCAGACTGTAAATTGTTAGTTGCATTTATAGAATTTTTAAATTCTTCTAGTTGTTCATTTGAGATGGTTATTGGTGGCGATGGTTCTTGATTGATATCAACCTCAGTAAATGCAAATGGTGTATTTAATATAACACTACCCAATGCATTGGTTACTTCAATAGCTCCAGGTCTAAGTCCAAGACTATTATTTTCACCTGGACCTATTAAAAGAACTTTGCTAGTACCACCCACTTCATCAACTATAGTTTGAAATTCGGTTCCTCGAGCGCCAATTGTACCTGCCGGTATTTTAACTACTAAATCTTCCGGATTTCCTTGACTTATTTTGCCACTTAAAACTTTTATACTTCCATTTATAATTGTTGTTAAAATTTTATCCTTAGAATCATCAGAATTAAAGACAAACTCGTCTAATGTAATTGAGGTTTTTTCACCTAAAGTAATTACCGTTTGATCTAATAATAATATTTGAGATTTTGATTGATCTTCTGATTGAATAATATCGCCTAAATAAATATCGTCTCCTGCCTTTAATATTTGACCATTTTGATTAGTAATTTTACCAATAGCAAGTCCTACACTACCAATAATTTGTTCTTCACTAAAAACATAGGTTTGAAAATTAAAAAATAAAATAAAAAAAAATATTATTGCCTTCAAAACATAACCCTTTTTGTTAAACTAAATTTAATAATTTCTTTATTATAATCATAATTTAGAATGTTAGATTCTGACGTTATCTCAGAATAAGAAATAAAATAAGACAAATCTTTGAAAATATCAAGATTTTTAGATTCTAAGATTTTATTAAAATTACCATAAACAGTAAATGTATCAGTTGTTATTTTATCATCACGTCTAGAATCAGTTTTTACGAATGTGTCTATCTTATCATATTCATTACTATTTATTGATTTTGATAAGCTGAAATTTATTGATTTAAAATTATTAGTATAAGTAATATTTTGCTGATCATTTTGATACCCGTAACTATCAATTTTAGCTTTATATTCGCTCTGTCCTAATTTAAATTTAATATGATGTGCTCTATCAAAAAAGAATTCATAGCCTACTGCAAAACCATTACTTTCATTATTTTTGTCTTCTGCAGCAGTAAAGATAGAGTCTGTTCTATAGTCTGTAAGGGCATAACTTCCCGAAAATAATATATTTTGATTGGGTTTTAAATTATAACGATTTTCTAATATCATTGAATGAACAACATAATCTGCATTGTGTATATTGTTAGTTTCATTTAAAGAGTAAAATGCTGAAAATGTGTTGTTATTGAATTGTTTATTGTAATTTACGAATAAAGAGTGAAGATCACTTTCTTTATTTTTATCTTTATTTTGTCTGGTAAAATGTTTTCCTACATTAAAATTGATATTAGAATTTTTTTGATAAATTCTTAAATGCACCAGTTTTAACTATTATATTTTCGTAATTATCATCACTCACAGTATCTAAAGCATAACTAGATAAACTATCGCTTAAATAAAAAGTTTTAGTATTACTCATTGTATTAACATTACTATCGTTAATAGAATTTAGCCCAAAATCCATATATCGCATCCAAGCATTTTTATCAGAAATCTTATTTTTTTGTTCTAACGAGCTGGTAATTGTTTTTATCTTACTTCTAAGCTCCGCTGTTAATTCATTATTTTTTTTTATATCCTCTAAAATATTTTTAGTTCTTTCTTTGGAATCTATTCTAAGTGAAATAGACAAAAGATATAATTTTAGATCTAAGTTTTCTGGATAAACATCTGAAAGACGTTCTAGAGTTGCAATTACTTGTTTATAATTCCCAAGGACTTCCTGTTCTTTAGCAAATTGTAAGTTTAATTTTAGATCAGTGGGATTTTTTAAAATTTCTAAATAAGTAATTTCAGAAAAAGATTTTCCAGTAAATATTGTTAATAAGATAGTAAAATATAAAAAAAATTTCATTTAAAAATCGGATTATAAACGGAGAAATATATGCATTTTCATAAAGAACTTTTGTATATATAAGATTAATCATGTTAAATAAAATTAAAAAACACATAGGCAAAAGCATCATTGGCAATGAAACAAAGTTAAAAATGGCGTTAGCGGCTATTTTGAGTGGCGGACATATTTTGATTGAGGATTTGCCTGGAACAGGGAAAACAACTTTTGCAAAATGTTTGACTGCTGCATTAAATTTAGATTTTAAAAGAATACAGTTTACTTCAGATCTATTACCAAGCGATATTTTAGGTTTTAGTTTTTTATCAAAAGATGCATTTGAAATTAAAAAAGGCCCAATCTTTACAAATATTGTTTTAGCAGATGAGTTAAATAGAGCTAGCCCCAAAACACAAAGCGCTTTTTTAGAAGCAATGGAAGAAAAAAATGTAACAATTGACAAAGAGACTTTTTCATTACCAGATCCATTTATTGTCATTGCAACACAAAACCCATCTGATTTATCTGGAACTTCACTGCTACCAGAGTCTCAATTAGATAGATTTATGATTTCTTTTTCGTTGGATGACTTGACTAGTGAACAGCAGTTAAATCTTTTAAAGAACCGTGACCTAACAAATATTTCAAGAAATAATGAATTAGATTTCAAAGATTTAAAAACTGCACCTAAAATAAATATCAATGACAATGTCTACGAATATATTCAAGAAATAAAAATATTTATCCAGAATAACTTCCCTATGATACACATTTCCACAAGATGTCTAAAACAAATTGTATCATTATCTAGTTCTTTGGCTTTAATAAATAAAAAAGAATATGTAACATTTCAAGATGTAAAAAGTGTTATTCCATACGTATTAAAACATAGAATTAATATTGTTGAAAAAACAAAGGTGTTACAATTTATAGATGAAGAAATTTTAAACAAAGTCACTCTTCCAGATGATGAATAAAAAATGGGAAAATATTATAACTAAGTATTTAACAAAGAAATCAAATTTTCATAAAAATAAGCTAGTTAAAAAAAATTTATATATATTTCCGAATTTTAGAGGGTTTCAGTTAGGAGCATTTATTTTTTTTTCTTTTACGGCCTCAATTTTTTATCAAAATAATGTAGGGCTATTGATATCAATCATTTTTTTTTTTATTTATTTTATATCAATAATAATTTCATACCAAAATTTAAATAATATAAGAGCGGAGCCATTAACAATTTTAGCTCAAAGAAATAAAAATACTTATTTAGATTTTACAATTCAAGCTTTGAATAATAGGGAGAGATTAAATTTAGATATTTCAGTTAATGATGAAAATATACAAAATATTGACTTAGCATATAAAAAAAAAATAACATTTAAAAATTTATTTTTAAAGAGAGGTGTGATTGATATACCAATTTTAAAAATACAATCTTTTTTCCCATTTGGAATAATCAAAACTTTTGGGGTTATTAAGTTTAATCAAAAACTTTATGTATACCCCGAACCCATAAAACCACCATTAGATATAATTAAAGATTTAAAGGTTAAAAATCAATTCGGTGAAAATGACTATGAGTTTGATCGTATAGAAGAGGCAAAACTTGGAGAAAGTTTATCTCGAATTTCTTGGAAGCATTACTCAATTAAAAAAAAATTGTTCTCAAAAAAATTCATAAATACTGAAAACCATAAAGAAATATTGATTGATATAGGTCAATTAGATAAATTCAATTTGGAACTAGCTTTATCTTATGCCGTTTATTTAATTGAGTATTATTAT
>CAJQSH010000033.1 GCA_905612505.1 uncultured Candidatus Pelagibacter sp.
TCAACACCATAAGCAGTAAAATTTCAAATCAAGAATCTTCTTATCTAAAAGATTTATTAAAAACATGTGATTTGAAAAAAAATTTATTAGTTTTTGAGGTAAGTTCTAAAAAAAAAATAATTTTAATATCTATTAAGAAAAACCTAGAAACTTCTGATGTTGAAAATCTAGGAGCAGAATTCTATACTTATATTAATTATGGAAACAAAGGTGAATTTTCCATTTACGCTGACAGTATAAAAAGTACAATTGAAGACTTTATAGGTTATTTCTTACATGGTTTAAAACTAAAATCTTACGAATTTAATATTTATAAATCTAAGAAAGTAAAAAAAATATTTTCAATAAGTGTAACTGGTAAGAAAAGTAAACTAACACTCAAGAATCAATTAAAATTTAAAGCTTTAGAAGAAGGAACTTTTTTTGCTAGAGATCTTGTTTCAGAACCACCAAATGTTTTAAATCCAAAAGAGTATGTAAATAGACTTTTAAAACTAAGGAAGTTAGGCATTAAAGTTACAGTTTATAACGAGTCACAGATGAAAAAATTAGGTATGCACTCTCTATTGGGCGTTGGAAGAGGAAGTATAAACGATTCATTTCTTGTCACTCTAGAATGGAATGGAAATAAAAAAGATAAAACAGCACCATTATCTTTTGTTGGAAAAGGTGTTTGTTTTGATACTGGCGGAATTTCTTTAAAACCTGCAAAATTTATGGAAGAAATGAAATATGATATGGCTGGATCTGCTGTTGTTGCAGGACTAATACAAAGTTTAGCAACACGAAAAGCAAAAATTAATGCAGTAGGTGTAGTAGGTTTAGTTGAAAATATGCCTGGTGGAAATGCTCAAAGACCTGGAGATATAGTTAAAGCATATAATGGTAAAACTATTGAAGTTTTAAATACTGATGCAGAAGGAAGGTTGGTTCTAGCAGATGCATTAAGTTTTACAGAAAAAAAATTTAAACCTAAATTTATTATAGATCTAGCAACATTAACTGGTGCAATAATTATGGCACTTGGAGAAGAGTATGCGGGTTTATTTTCTAATAACGACGATCTTTCAGATAAAATATTTAAAGCAGGGGAGAAAGTTAATGAGAAAGTTTGGAGACTACCATTACATGAAAATTATGATAAATTAATAAATTCTCCAATAGCAGATATTCAAAATATTAATTATTCAGGTGGAGCCGGTTCAATTACAGCGGCACAATTCTTACAAAGATTTATCTACAAAACACCATGGGCACACTTAGATATAGCAGGTATGGCTTTTTCTAAAAAAGCTGCAAATCTAAATCCAGGTGGAGCCACAGGTTTTGGCGTGAGATTATTAAATCAACTAATAGAGGAACATTATGAGTAATATAGAACAAACGTTATCAATTATTAAACCTGATGCTGTAGAAAGAAATTTAGACAATGAAATAAAAGAAATGTTTAAAAACAAAGGATTTAAAATTATTAAAGAAAAAAAAATCCAAATGGCAAAATCAGATGCTGAACAATTTTACAAAGTTCACGAAACAAAGCCTTTTTATAATGATTTATGTACATATTTATCGTCTGGACCAATAGTAGCAATGATACTTGAAAAAAAAAATTCAGTACTAGGAAATAGAGAATTTATGGGTGCAACAAATCCTAAGGATGCAGGCGAAGGAACTATAAGAAAAAAATATGGAATTTCTATTGATAAAAATTCAGTCCATGGTTCCGATAGTATAGAGAATGCCAAAATAGAAATAGACTTTTTCTTTAAAGATTAGCCAAAGATTTTTAAAATAGCTTCAGGGTATAGTTTATGCTCTATTTTTAGAACATTTTTTGCAAGTGAAATAGCATTATCTTTAGCTGCTATTTTAATTTTTTTTTGCATAATTATTTTTCCAGAATCTAATTTTGCAGCCACATAGTGAACTGTGCAACCTGCAAACTTGTCTTTGTTTCTCATGGCTCTTTCATGAGTGTTTAACCCTTTATATTTCGGGAGTAGGGAGGGATGGATATTAATAATTTTATGGTTAAATTTATTTATAAAACTTGAAGATAAAATTTTCATAAACCCAGCAAGGCAAATAAAATTTATTTTGTGTTTTTTTAAAAAAATTAAAATATTTTTTTCAATAACTTTATTATTTTGATAACAAAATATCTTTTTTTTTATATTGAACTTATGTGCATATTTTAAACCTTCAGCTTTATTTGTATTTGAGATAATTAAGTTTATTGAGATAGGTGAGTTTTTTTTTTGAGAAAACTCTATTAGGTTTTTAAGATTGCTTCCAGCTCCTGAAATAAAAACAGCAGTTTTTATCTTTTTAAGACCAGTCAATTTTTCCATTAAGTTTAACTTTATTTTTACCAGAAACTATTTTTCCTATAATGTAAGGCTTATATCCTTTGGTAAAAAATTTATTTATTCTATTTAAATTTTTTGGATTTATTATAAGACAAAATCCAACACCACAATTAAACGTTCTTAACATTTCTTTATCTTCTATGTTATTATTTTTTAACCAGCTAAATATTTTTTGTGTTTTAATATTATTCAAATTAATATCAGCAACCAACCCTTCAGGAATAACTCTTTTGATATTATCTCCAAGTCCACCCCCAGTAATGTTTGCGCAACCATTTATAAGATTGTTATTGATTAAATTTAAAACTTCCTTCACATAAATTTTAGTCGGTTTTAATAATTCCTTTTTAAGAAATTTATTATTTTTTAAATTTATTTTTTTTTTTTTTAAAACATGTCTTACTAATGAATATCCATTTGAATGAACACCGCTTGAGGGTATAGCTAGAATTAGGTCATTTTTTTTTATATTTTTTTCATCTAATATCTTTTTCTCATCAACTACACCTACTGCAAACCCAGCTATGTCAAATTTCCCCTTTTCATAAGTGCCAGGCATTTCAGCTGTCTCACCTCCAACCAGTTCACATTCTGAAATTTTACAACCTCTAACTATGCCCTTTATGATTGATTTAAGTTTTTTCAAATCGATTTTATTAATTGAAATATAGTCCAAAAATAATAAAGGCTTTGCACCTTGTACGATTAAATCATTTACACTCATTGCCACTAGATCAATTCCAATAGTGTCATATTTATTTAAAATATTGGCTATTTCGACCTTTGTACCAACGCCATCTGTGCACGCCACGATTTTGGGTTTTTTAAAATTATTTGGTATACTGGAAATAGATCCAAAACCTCCAATATTATTAAACTTCTTTTTGCCTTTATTTTTTGATGAAATATTAGATATGAATTTAACAAAATTATCAGCAGCATCTATGTTAACACCACTTTTTTCATAGGTAAATTTTTGTTTTTTCATTAGTATAAAATATGCAAATTAAAAATAGATTATTTAAATTTAAAAAAGTATATATATTTTTTATTTCATACGTTCTATTAATAATCTTTTTTTCCACAACTTTTTTACAAGCAAATTCATTTAAAGTATCTGATATTGAGATTTCAGGGCCATTTGACCTTAATTTTGACAAGAACAGAGTAATTGATGAAGGTTTTAAAGAGGCATTTTATAACTTAATTTCAATGATTACAGTTTCAGATGACAAGAATAAAATAAAAAACACTAAACTGAAAGTGTTAAAAAGTATGATTGATTCTTTTACTATAAGTAACGAAAAATTTATTAATAATGAATATTACGCAAAATTGGAAGTAACATTTAATAAAAAAATTATTTTA
>CAJQSH010000034.1 GCA_905612505.1 uncultured Candidatus Pelagibacter sp.
TTTCTAAGTTCTTTGTTATTTTATCAATAAGTTGATTTGTAAATTCATTAAATTCAATTTCATGTGCATTTGTATCTATATTTTCATTTAATAATATTTTATCTTTTATGTTTTGATGAAGTAACCAAAATTTTTGTATAAATTTATAAGATGCTACCATGCCTTGCTCTGACCATTGTACATCTTTTTCAGGTGGACTATCTGATAAAATAAATAATCTGACAGCATCAGCACCATAGTTTTTTATTATCTCTTCAGGATCTATGGTATTGTTTTTAGATTTAGACATAGATTCCGAGGCACCCACTATAACTTTTTCACCTGGGTTGGTTTTAAGAAAAAAATCTTTTCCATTTTTTGAAATCAAATCATCAGGATTGATCCATTGATTATTTTGATTTTTGTAAGTTTCGTGACAAACCATTCCCTGTGTAAATAATCCCAGAAAAGGTTCTGTATGATTAAATGTTTCATTTTTGTAACCTATTGCCTGCATAAAAAATCTTGAATAAAGCAAATGAAGAATTGCGTGTTCAACACCACCTATGTATTGATCTACAGGCATCCAATAATTAACTTCCTCATTATTAAAACCATAATCTTCACTATTTGGTGAACAAAATCTTAAAAAATACCATGAAGAGTCAACAAAAGTGTCTAAAGTATCAGTTTCCAATTTGCACTCTTCACCGTTAATGGTAATTTTTTTCCATTCTTCTTGATAATCAAGAGGATTACCGGTGGTATTTAAATTAATTTTTTCAGGAAGTACTATTGGTAATTTTTCTAAAGGTACTTTAACAATTTCATTGTCTTTATTATAAGCTATTGGAATAGGACAACCCCAATATCTTTGTCTAGAAACTCCCCAGTCTTTTAATCTAAAATTAATTTTTTTTTGTCCTATTTTTTTTTCTTCAAGAATTTTTATTGTTTCAGAAATTGATTCTACCGGTGCCTTTAAACCATTTAAAAATTTAGAATTAAAAATTGTACCTACACCCGTATAAGCTTCTTTGTTAACTTTAAAATTATTACGTTTATCATCTGGCTTTACTACAGTTGTAATTTTAAGATTGTATTTTAAGGCGAAATCCAAGTCCCTCTGATCATGAGCTGGACATCCAAATACAGCACCAAATCCATAGTCCATTAATACAAAGTTTGCAAAATAAACTGGAACTTTAATTGTATTATCTAGTGGATTTATAGCAAATAAATTTGTTTTAAAGCCAATTTTTTCTGCCTGAGCAATTGACTCTTCGGTAGTTCCAGTCTTGGAACAATTTTTTTTAAATTTTATAAAATTTTTATCAGTTTTATAAAATTTTGAAATTGGATGATCGGCAGATATAGCTAAAAATGAAAATCCAAACAAAGTATCTGGGCGTGTAGTAAAACATTTAATTTCATCAATAGGTAAATCACCCTCAATATTAAAATTAATCTCACAACCAAAAGATTTTCCAATCCAATTTTTTTGCATAATCTTTACTTTATTGGGCCATTGATCAAGATTGGTTAATCCATCAAGTAATTCATTTGAAAATTTTGATATGTTAAAAAACCATTGGTTTAGTTTTTTTCTTTCAACTAAAGCTCCAGATCTCCATCCCTTGCCATCAATAACTTGTTCGTTAGCAAGTACAGTCTGATCAATAGGGTCCCAATTTACATAATTTTCTTTTTTATAAACCAATCCCTTGTCATATAGTTCTAAAAAAAATATTTGTTGATGCTTATAATATTCAGGTGAGCAGGTAGAAATTTCTCTGCTCCAATCTATAGAAAGGCCAAGTTGTTTTAGCTGAGATTTCATCGTGGAGATGTTTTTTTCAGTCCATTCTTTTGGATCTAGTTTGTTAAGTTTTGCTGCATTTTCAGCGGGCATTCCAAAAGAATCCCAGCCCATAGGATGAAGAACATTATGGCCTTGAAGTTTTTTAAATCTAGATAAGACATCACCGATTGTGTAGTTTCTCACATGACCCATATGTATTTTTCCCGATGGGTATGGAAACATTTCAAGACAATAGAATTTTTTTTTATCTTTTATTAGTTTAGTTTCAAAAATTTTATTATTATCCCAATATTTTTGCCACTTATCTTCAATAATTTTAAAATTATATCTTTCCACTATATTAATTTTAGATTAGTGGTATTTAATCGCCCCATTTTTTTTTGGGTTTGTTTTTTCTAGCATTTTTTTTTGTTTGAGTATTTAAGGTAGCTGCTTTTCTTAAAATTGTATCTTTTATTTCAAAAATTAAATCACTCTCAATTTTGTTAACAGTGCAGTTATTATCATTACAGATTTTTTTATGTAAGGTGACATCTATTCCATCTGCTCTAATTTCGTTACTTAAAAAACGTATAGTAATTTTAATAGCCTCATTAGTATTA
Organism: uncultured Candidatus Pelagibacter sp.; assembly: GCA_905612505.1. Classification (GTDB taxonomy): domain Bacteria; phylum Pseudomonadota; class Alphaproteobacteria; order Pelagibacterales; family Pelagibacteraceae; genus Pelagibacter. The sequence continues at coordinate 2,404 of CAJQSH010000034.1, forward strand.
CCTTCTGAGTACCAATCAGTAATTATCAAACCACCCGCATAATCAACACTTGCAAGTGTTAGAAAGTTCAAAGTTTCCAGAGATGCTCTCCACATAGGATTTGCCGAAGCAAAAAGAAAATCGCCACCTTTTTTATTACCTCCTATGCCGAGTGAAAAACCCCTTCCTTCCTCAACGTTATTTCTCGCACGCTTCTTACCGTCAGGTTCTGCAGTTTTTGACCAATCAGGCTTAGCACAACCATCAAAAAATATTAAAATGACAACTAAGAGACAAAAACTTTTGAGAATATTATAAAAAAACATAATTATTGATGGTTTAACCTAATAAACAGCCAAATCAAATGGTAATAATATTGTTGCAAAAATACAACAAAAGTTAAAAAAATCTTAATTTATCTGAAAAGAAATATTATGTGTACTCAGGGATGTTAAGTATTAATCATTCATATGAATAATAATATAAACAAAAGGAGAATTATGAATAATTTAAAAAAAGTTGGTCTTTCAGCACTTGCTGGATCACTAGCTATGTTTTCTGCAAATGCTGTTGAGTACACAGTATCAGGTGATGCACAAGTTGTGTATAGCTCTGCAGAAGGTAACGAAGCAGGTGCGATTGGTTCAAATGGTAAAGGTCTAGGTATGGATACTGATCTTTATTTTAGTGCTGCAGGCGAACTAGATAATGGTTGGACTGTAAGTATCTTTACTGCATTAGATATGGAAGCATCATCTACTGCTATTAACTCATCTGCTCAAATGACTATTGGTATGGGTTCTTTAGGAACTGTACAATACAATGACATTAGTGGTTCTGCTGCAAATGGTATTGATGATGTATTACCAAAAGCTTATGAAGAGGCATGGGATGGTACATCACACGCTGCATCTTCACATGCATTCGGTTCATCTACACAATCAGGTTCAGTTGATTACAGAACACCTTCATATTCGGTAGGTTCTGGAACGACTATGTCTGGTGCTGTTACTTATGATCCAAATTCTGGTTCTGGTTCTGCATCTGCGGGTGGAGTTTCTGGTACTTCTCAAAGTGGTCATGCTGTAATAGTTAAACTTGTATCTGATACTGGTTTAACTGTCGGTGGTGGTTTTGAAGATACTGAAGATTTAGGTACGACTATAGGTGCAGAAGCAGCTACTGCATATGCCCTATATTCAATTGGTCCAGTTAGTATTGGTTACCAACAAACCTACATCAATGCTTCAAGCAATCCTACAGGAACGTCAACTGAAGGTGCCGATACAGAAGCTGAAGGTTATGCAATCGCTTATACTGCTGGAAACGTTTCTGTTTCTTACGCTGTAGTAAATGAGACAGCACAAGCCGTTGGTGCAACTGCTGCATTATTAGAAGTTGAAATGACTGCGATTCAAGCTTCATACTCAATGGGCGCTATGACTATAGGTGCTTCTATGTATGAAACTGATAATCCAGAAGGTGTTACTGGTAAATACGAAGAAACAGAACTTTCTGTATCTTTCGCATTCTAGTAAATACGTTTAAAATTATAAACCGGCCTAAGAAATTAGGCCGGTTTTTTTTATCCAGCTTATTGAAGCAAAACCATCACATTTAACTGATTTTAATCTAGAAAAATTAAACGAATTAATTCCTCCCAAGGCTATAATTTTTATATTAGGTGGTTTTTGAATTAGATTAAATTTAACTACATCTAAAAAAGTTTTAGATTTCATTGTTTTGAAAATAGGAGCTATAAAAATCTCCGTACATCCTTGATTAATCTTATTTATTAATTGAATTCTGTTGTGAGCAGAACCTAAAATTATAAAGTCTTTACCTAAATTTAAGTTCTTAAAATTAGCCAATTTATTAAAAGAAGGTATATAGACACCATTTAATCTTAATTCTTTAGCAATTTTCAAATTGTTAGAAATGAAAAAATTTCTTTTTTGATGAATACAAAAATTCTTGATTTTTTTAATTACTTTTAAGTCACATTTATTTTTATAATTTCTGTATATTAAGGAGATATTCTTATCTATATTTTGAATTTCAGCTCTATCAAAATCACTTATAAAATAGTAAATCTTATGATAATTATGCATGATGTTATTAATAAACTAGTATCAATTGAAAAAGAAATACAGCAAAAAAATAATCAATCAAAAATAATAGCTGTTTCTAAAACTTTCCCCATGAGTAACATACTACCATTAATAAATCATGGTCATAAAGACTTCGGTGAAAACAAAGTACAAGAAGCCATGGAAAAATGGACGTCCATAAAACAAGATTTTATTAATATTAAATTACACATGATTGGAAAGCTACAAACAAACAAGGTTAAATATGTTTTGCCATTATTTGACTATATTCATTCACTTGATACCCTAAAGTTAGCTGAAAAAATTTCTAATGAACAAAAAAAAGAAAAAAAAAAAATAAAAATTTTTATACAAATAAATATTGGTAATGAATCACAAAAATCAGGCATAGCACCTGAAAATATACAAAACTTTTTGTTAAAATGTACAAATGAATTAAATTTAAATATTATAGGATTAATGTGTTTGCCACCGAACATTAACAATTCATCTATTTATTTTAAAAAAATGAATAAATTATTAGAACAAACTAAGTTAAATGAGCTAAGTATGGGAATGTCAAATGATTATCTAGAAGCTGTAGAACATAATTCTACATTCATTAGAGTTGGTTCAAAAATTTTTGGTTCGAGAAATTAACTTATATTAATTCTACTATCTTTTTTTATTAATTTAGCAATTATTAAAAAATCTTTTTTACTTACAGCGATGCATCCTTTAGTTTTTTTATAGTTATTTGTAAGATGTAAAAAAATTGCGCTTCCAATAAAGGGTTTAATTTTTTTAGTATTATAATTAATAACAATTATATAATCGTAAATTTTTTCCTTCAGAAATAATTCCTCGCACTTTATTTTATTATTTATCTTA
>CAJQSH010000035.1 GCA_905612505.1 uncultured Candidatus Pelagibacter sp.
TAGATGAGGCTTTAAAATATAAGTCAATTACAGATCTAAGTGCAGAAGAACCAGATAAAAAAAAGAATACATCTTCTCAACCAATGAATCCTAACCTTAATAAAAATATAAAAGTTCCAACAACTAAGGCGGGCAGTGGAAGTGTTGTGGTAGATTTTGTAGATCAGTTGTTACTTGAAGCTTTTTTAACAGGAACAAGTGATATTCATATCGAAGTATTTAGAAGAGGTGATGCGGATATAAGATTTAGAAAAGATGGCGTTTTAGAAATGCAAGAACAATTCAAATCTCTTTTAATGGATAACTATAATGCTGTTGTTACTAGATTAAAAATTTTAGCAGGTTGTGACATTTCTGAAAAAAGATTACCTCAGGATGGAAAATTAAAATTTAAAAATCCTAGCCCAAAAAGTGAAGATGATATTGATATAGATGTCCGTTTTTCAGTAATACCTGCAAAGGAAGGGGAGAGAGTTGTTATGCGTTTATTAGCAGCTGGACCAGATTTAGCACTTGAGCAAATTGGTTTAGATCCTGATGATTATGATAAACTTATAACTGCTATTACGGCACCTCAAGGAATGGTCTTAGTTACCGGTCCAACGGGTAGCGGAAAAAGTACTACTTTGTACGGTGCTATTAAACATATCAATAAACCTGGCACAAATATTATGACAGCTGAAGATCCTGTGGAATTTTATTTAAAAGGAGTTGGACAGGTTCAGGCAAACCCAGATATTGGTTTAACATTTGAGTCAATATTAAAATCATTTTTAAGACAAGACCCGGAAGTAATATTGGTTGGAGAAATAAGAGATAAATCTACAGTTGATATAGCTATTAAAGCTGCATTAACTGGACACTTAGTATTAAGCACACTCCATACTAATGATGCTATTTCTACTATTGTGAGATTAACTAATATGGGAGTGCCTAACTTCATGGTAGCCTCTGCATTTTCAATAATAGTTGCTCAAAGATTAGCTAGAAGAAATTGTAAAAATTGTCTAACAGAAGATGTCAAAGCCACAAAAGAAAGTTTATTACAGTTTGGTTTTACTGAAGAAGAGTTGTTAACTTTTAAACCGATGAAGGGTGCGGGATGTGAAGAATGTAAAAATGGTGGATACAAAGGAAGACAAGGTATCTACGAAGTATTGAAAAAAAGCCCAGGATTAGAAGCTGCAATTCTAAAAGATGCTAGAGCAGATGAACTATTAGTAGCGGCTGTTACAGATGGATTTAAAACGATGCAAGTTATTGGTAGAAACTTCATTAAATCGGGAGTTGTAAGCGTTAAAGAATATTCAAGGATATTGGTAGTTTAATAAATGATACTGATATAAATAATCATGACAAATTTTTCTTATTCAGGTGTCCAAGCTGGAAAAAAAGTTACTGGAGAAATTTCAGCATCAGATTTAAAAGCAGCCTCTGCTAAATTGAGAGAGAAAAAAATAATTGTTACATCAATTGCAAAGAGTAATGAAAAATCACAAAAAAATAGCAAAACTGAATTAAAAGAAATTCCAATAAGTACTGCACCAATAATTTTTGCCGGTGGGCAAATTTATCTAAACTTTGGTCGATGGGCAACTGTACCACCTAAGGAGTTACTTCAGTTTACAAAAAAAACTGCAACAATGATTAAAGCCGGTCTTCCCATTTTAGAATCCATTTCAATGATAAGAGATCAAACGGTACATATGAAAATGAAAATGACTGCTCATACAATTGTAAGAGATCTTAATTCAGGTGTTAACTTAACTGAAGCTTTTTCAAAGCACCCAACAGTATTTGATAACATTTTTCTAAATATGATTTCCGCAGGTGAAGCCAGTGGTAAGTTAGATGAATTTTTAGTAAAATTAGTAGAATTACTTGAAAAAAATTCTAAAATTAAAGCGGGAATAAAAAGTGCTTTATTTTATCCTGTGATGTTATTAACGGTTGCGACAACTATAACCGTATTTATGTTATGGAAAGTTGTTCCTGTGTTTGAGAAAATGTATGCTGCAATGGGTGTTAAGCTGCCTGCTGCTACACTTATTATTGTTGATGCAAGCAAATTTATAGCAGACGGTGGAAACATTCTTAAAATATTATTAACTTTTTTTACAATTAAGTTTATTTATAATTTTTTATTTAAAAATGTTGAAAGTTTTAGACATTTTATGCATAAAAAATTTTTAAAATTTCCTTTATTTGGTGACCTAATTGTAAAAGCTACGATATCAAGAATGTGTATGATTATGGCTAACTTAACAAGAGCTGGTGTTAGTATTATTGATACTTTACGTATTGCAAAATCAGTTACAACAAATCTAGTTTTTATTTATGCTTTAGAAAGAATTTCAAAACAAATAGTCACAGGTCAAACTTTATCTGATCTTCTAATAAAAGAAGAGCACATCTTCCCTCCAGCATTAGCTCAACTTACAGCGGTAGGAGAAAAAACTGGTAATATGGAGGAAATGTTTACAGCTATAGCGAGATATTACGAAGAAGAATTTGATGGTGTGGTGGCAGCACTGTCGTCAATTATTGAACCCATAATGATTGTTTTGATTGGTGGAATTATCGGCATGTTAATGATTGCTTTATATATGCCAATATTCAGCATTGGTAATGCAGTTGGTTAAGATACAATTTTAATATGAGGAATGGTTTTAGTTTAATAGAATTATTGGTTACAATTTCACTTATTGCTGTAATTGCAGCAATAGGATTTCCGGCAATTGATAACTTTGGTGAGCAAGAAAATTTTGAATCTGACTTAGCGACAATTAGAGGGCAAATAAATATTGTCAGACAAATATCCTTAGAAGATGGTCATGCATACAGATTAAAAATAGTTAATAATGATGCAGATAATACTTCAGAGCTTGAGGTGTGGAAAGCACAGGGTTTAAATCGATATAATTCTGAATATCACAAAAGTACTAATCCACCTTGCTCTGATTTTGATGGAACAAATGACGAGGGTGTAAAACAAACAGAACTTACAAAAACATTAGAACATTTTGTGATTAAAAAATGTGATTCATTAAATGGTAATTGTACTGCTGTAACTGCAGCTAATAATCATTTTTGTTTTTTGCCAGATGGTTCTGCACCTGAAAATGTGAGAGGTTCTGTCAAAGCTTCTAGTAACGCTGGTAGAAAAGAAGATTTTATTCATTTTTATAAATCTGGATTCTTTAATAATGGGGAAAGAATGTGATTAAAAAAGTTAATTTTATTTATCAGAAAGGAGTTTCAATCGTTGAGGCTATGACTGCAGCATCAATATTGGGATTGGCAGTAGTAGTTTTTACAACCTTACAAGCAAATCAAGAAAGGGATTTTGCTACACTAAGAAAATTTGATAAAGCTGCTTATGCTGTTGAATTAATGTTTGAAGAGTTAGCTGCAGTGTATAATCCAGTTGCTGCACAATATGGAACACCAAGAGGATTTGAGGACACTACAGCAGGCACATCCTTAAAGGTTAAGGGACTATCACAACTTCCTGGTGAGGGTGATCAGATTACAATTGAAGGAGTAGGGGGTAGGTATGAAGTTACCGCTAGTACAGTGTTTGATAGCGATAACAATACTACACTTACTCTAGAAAGATCTGATGTCCCAGATAGTACGCCTAATAAAAACATGGCAGCTAATTCCATTAAGAATGCAAATATCACCTTTATATCAAATGCAGAAGGAAGTTTAGAGCCTTATCACAATCTTGATATGACACGATATGAAGAAAGTGATTATGTAGCAACAATTAGTAATCAAAAAGTTTTAACAGATTTGGAAAACTGGGGAGCCTTGTTAAAAAAACATTTAGGCCCTTCTAGAACAGGTGATCTAAGAAAATTAATAATTGTAGATGTTGATAGAAATGTTCCTATGGATGTTGATAATGATGGAGTTACAGACCAAGTTGGTGG
>CAJQSH010000036.1 GCA_905612505.1 uncultured Candidatus Pelagibacter sp.
TCATTCATTAAAGACAGGGCTTTTGCAGCCAACATTTCTTTATTAACGCTTATAGGGTTCCTGGTCATGATTGTTTTTACAGATAAACTTTGTAAATCCTTATTTTTTTGATTGGCACGTCTAATCGATCCATCTGTAATTATTCCGGTTGTTCTTCCTTTATTATTTTTAGCTATTAATATTCCCAGTTTTTTTTGTGTAATAATTTTCAGGGCTTTTTTCATATTAGCATTCTCATTTATGAAAGGAATTTTTTCTTTTGTTAACATTAGATCTTCAACAGTTTTAAGTTTTGAACCCAAGCTTCCTGACGGGTGAAATTTTTTAAAATCTATTTTGCTAATTTTTTTTTTATTTAAAGTAGCAACAGCTAAAGCATCGCCAATACTTAGCTGTGTAATTGTACTTGAGGTTGGTACTATTCCAAGGCCAGCTTCAACAACCTCAGGAATATATATTTTAATATCAGCTGCTTTATATAAAATAGAATTTTTTTTTGACATTATTCCAATTAATGTAATCTTATTTCTATTTGCGTATTGAATAATATTTTTCAATTCCTCAGAGGATCCAGAGTAACTTATTAAAATTAAAACATCTTTTTTTGAAATGCTACCAAGATCACCGTGAGAACAATCACTTGCTGAAACAGAAAATGAAGAAGTACCAACAGAAGATAGTGTTGCAGAAATTTTAGCAGCGATAAGTCCACTCTTACCAACTCCACACAAGATTACTTTAGATTGACATTTAACAATTGCTTCTACGGCTTCATTAAACGAATTGTTGATGGAACTTTTTAGTTTTTTTAAAGCTTTTATTTCTAGATCAATTACGTTTTTGGCGATTTTTTTATAATCTTTTTTTTTCATTAATGAGACCAGATATCGTCTTTAAATAGAGCCAAATCAAGATCAACTCTAGTCTTTAAAAATTTTAAACAATCATTGTATAAATTTATTCTATTTTCCCTAATAAGAATTTTGCTGAGTTCATCATGAATTTTATGAAGGTAGACGACATCATTAGCACAATACTTTAATTGTGCGGGGCTCAGTTCACCACCAAAGTCAGAACTTTGAAATTGTTTACTTATGTCAATATTAATAAATTCTTTTATTAAAGTTTTTAATGAATGGCTATCTGAGTAAGATCTTGCTAATTTTGAAGCTATCTTAGTATCTAGAATATTTTTAGTTTCTGTTTTTAAATAATATTTAATATGTGCCATATCGGCCCTACCATAATGAAATATTTTTGTTACGCTTTCATTAGATAATAATTTATTTAAATTTGGAGAGTTGTAATTTTTTCTATCAAGCTGAATTATATGAGCATCTGAATTACCACTTGAAATCTGAACAAGACATAATGGGTCACGCTTAACATTTAAACCCATAAACTCTCCATCTACTGCAATAACATTGCCTAAATCCAAATCTTCTGGTAGATCGTCTTTGTGAAGTTTAATATCAATATTCATTTTTAATTATATATATATGAAAGCAAAAAATTGTCTAATTTTTGGCGGTTCTGGTCAAATCGGTCGAAATTTAATAAGAAAGCTAACCAAAAATAATTATAAAGTAACCGTAGTTACAAGAAATCTTCACCAAAAAGGATATGTAATTAAAACTCAAGCTAACGCTGGTTATATAGATATTGTTGAGACTAATATTTTTGATAAAGAAAAAATTAGAAAACTTTTTAGCAAAACAGATATTTGTATTAATCTAATAGGAATTTTATATGAAAAAGGAAATGGTAACACTTTTGAAAATATTCATTCTGTGTTTCCATCTTTATTGGCCAAATTATGCAAAGAATATAAGATTCAACAATTTATTCATTTGTCGGCCTTAGGCATTAATGAAGCAACTGACTCAGATTATGCAAAAAGTAAATTAGAAGGAGAGTCAAACATTCAAAAAGTTTTCCCTGTGGCTACAATATTAAGACCATCAGTAGTTTATTCTGTTGATGATAATTTTACCACTAGCTTTATGACTCTATTAAGCAGACTTCCAATTTTTCCCCTTTACTACAACGGAAAAACAAAATTTATGCCAATACACTGTTCTGATTTAACAGATATCATTTATTATGTTGTTTCAAAAAATTTTTACTCAAAAATAATTGAATGTATTGGACCTGAGACGATTTCATTAAAAGATATTCTTAATAAATTATTAAAACTTATAAACAAAAATAGATTTTTAATTCCATTGCCTTTATTTGTAGCAAATATATCTGCAAAATTTTTTCAATTATTTCCAAAACCTCTATTAACAGTAGATCAATTAAAAATTTTAAAGTACGACAATGTTGTATCTGGAAAATATCAAACTAATTTTGATTTAGGTGTTCCTAGTACTCGTTTTTTTGAAGAAGAAGTTGAAAAATATTGTTACATGTGGAGAGAAGGTGGAAAATTCTCTACTAAAAAATATAATCAAATAAACTAAAATTAATTCTTAATAGAATTTTGTAAATTTAAGCCATATAATTACTATATGCTCAATAATATCATTTATATTTTTTATTTTGTCATTTTTAATAATATTAACTATCAAGGAAACCAATAGAGGAATTAAAGAAAGGTATAAGAATAATAAAAAATTTATGAAAAAGAAACTTTAACCATTCTTAGTTTTTTTTCCAACGTATTGTGGAACATCTTCTTCTTTATCAATTGGATCTTCTTTTTTATTTTTTTGCTGGTAGCTGTATAATAAGTGAAGTTTGCAGTAGCTGAAGTCTTTTAAAGACGATCTTCCACAAAAATAGAAGTCTTTATCTGTGGGGTGGTTTACAGGATACTTACACACATCATCTGTTAATTCTTCTAGTTGTTTTGGGTTTTCTGGTTCAAAATCTTTTTCAATAATCATTGATTGAAATTTACTTTTTCTTACACGCTTTTGTTCTAAATTATTTTGTTGATTATTGTTATTTTGGAAATTTTGATTTGAAAGTGCGTTTCTAGCTTTAATTTTATAAGATAAGTTAAGTCTATGGGCCTTGCCTATTACTGCATTTCTACTAATGCCACCAATAATTTCTGCAATTTGACTTGCTGTATTTCCTTTGCCCCAAAGTTCCTTTAATTTGTCAACTTTATCATTTGTCCAGCTCATATATCTATATTTAGTATGTTAATTAATTTTAATAACTATATACAGTTCACATAAGATTAAAAAAAAAACAAGACATATATTTGTTTTTTACACAATTAATTTAATATTTTTCTATATGATTACTTATGGTTGAATTAAATAAAAAATATCAAATTGGCGTAAGAAGATTTGGTTTTATAAACTGGATTGGTTTTAAAAGTCTATGGCTTAAGGAGTGTAATAGATTTATAACAGTCTGGCAGCAAACATTACTATCTCCACTTGTATCAAGTTTATTATTTTTGTCAGTTTTGTCTTTAGCATTGGGAAACAACAAGGGAGATGTTCTTGGTTTTTCTTTTATAAGTTTTTTAGCACCAGGATTAATTGCAATGAGCATACTAACTCAATCATTTAGTCATTCGGTATCTTCTTTGATGATTGGTAAAATTCAAGGAAATATTGTTGATATGCTTTATGCACCTTTATCAGCACTAGAAGTATCAATGGCAATAATTTTAGCAGCTGTAACTAGAAGTCTTTTAATCGCCATAATATCAATAGCTGTTTTTTCTTTAATAGTAGAAATACCAATTAATAATATTTTTTATATTTTTATTTTTGGATTTTTAAGTTCATTTATATTAGGAAGTTTGGGCTTTATTACTGGTCTTTGGGCTGAAAAATTTGATCATACGGCAACAGTAACTAATTTTATTATAACCCCTTTAAGTTTTTTATCAGGAGTATTTTATTCTATAGATAAGCTACCTAATTTTTTTCAAATTATAAGTAATATAAATCCATTTTTTTATATGATTGATGGATTTAGATATGGTTTTCTTGGAGCATCAGATGGGTCAATAAGTGTAGGAATAATTTATTTAACGATATTAAGTTTTATAATGTGGTTTATAGCATTTTACCTTTATAGAAAAGGTTACAAAATTAAATCTTAAATCATGAGCGCTTTAGCAAAAAATTATAATAGAAGAAAAATTTCATTTAAATTTGGAAAGGGGAGCTTTTTATATTCAACAAATGGAAAAAAATATTTAGATTTTGTTCAGGGTATTGCTGTTAATTCTCTTGGACACTCTAATCCCTATTTAATAAATGCAATAAACAAGCAATCAAAAAAACTTTGGCACGTATCTAATACATTTATTATACCAGAAAGCGAAAAATTAGCACAAAGGTTAGCAAAAAAAACTTTTGCTGATTTTTTAATTTTTCAAAATAGTGGAGCTGAAGCAACTGAAGCAGCAATCAAGGTGGCCAGAAGATACTTTTATTCTATTGGCCAACCAAAAAAAAATAGAATTCTTTGTGTTAAAAACTCATTTCATGGAAGAACTTTGGCCACAATTTATGCCAGTGGATCAAAAAAAATGACAGAAGGTTTTGGACCTAAAGTTGAAGGATTTGATCATTTTGAATTTGGTGATCATAAAGCGTTAAAAAAATCTATCACTAGTAAAACGGCTGCTATTATGGTTGAAACAATAATGGGAGAGGGAGGAATTAAGGTTATCCCAAACTGGTGTTTAAAAGAATTAAGAAAAATCTGTAATCAAAAAAAAATATTATTAATCTTGGATGAAGTGCAGTGTGGAATAGGAAGATCTGGAAGTTTTTTTGCTTTCGAAAATTCAAAAATTAAACCTGATATTGTTCCAATAGCAAAAGGTATTGGAGGCGGTTTCCCTCTTGGTGCAGTTTTGATGAATAAAAAAGTTGCTTCGGGAATGACTGTTGGAACGCATGGATCAACATTTGGAGGAAATCCTTTAGCAATGTCGGTAGGAAACGCAGTTTTAGATCAAATATTTAAAAAGGGCTTTCTTAGAAACGTTAAAAAATTATCAAAATATTTTCATTCAGAACTAAATAAAATTAAAAAAGAATTTCCTAAAATAATTAAAGAAGTTAGAGGAGTTGGCCTTCTAATAGGTTTACAATTATTTGACGATCAAACTAAATTTATTCAAAAATTAATGGATAATAAACTACTAACAATTAGAGCGGCAGAGAATGTTATAAGAATACTGCCTCCACTCAATGTTAAAAAACAAGAAATAGATTTAGCTATTAAAACTATAAAAAAAGTTTGCTTAACTTTTAAATAAAAATGAAACATTTTATTAATCTTAAAGATATACCTTCATCAGATCTTAGAAAAATAATAGAAGATGCAAAAAAAAGAAAAATAAAAAGAAAAAAATTTAATACTCTTGATATAGATAAAGACAATCCTCTAAAAGGAAAATTACTTGTTCAAATGTTTGAAAAAACAAGTTTAAGAACAAGACTGAGTTTTTATCTTGCAATAAAACAATTAGGAGGAGGAACTATAACTCTTAAAGCAAGTGAACTTCATCTTGGCAAAGGTGGAGAGAGTTTGGCTGATACTGCAAAAATTTTATCGACTTATGGTGATGGCTTTATGTTGAGAACTGACAGTGATGAAAAAATAGAAGAATTTAGTAAATATTTAACCATTCCAATTATTAATGGATTAAGCCCATCATCACATCCAACACAAGTTTTGTCAGATATTTTTACAGTCGAAGAAATTAAGAAGAAACCTATCTCAAAATTAAATATTTGCTGGATTGGAGATTCAAACAATGTTCTTAATAGCTTAATTGTTGCATCGATTAAGTTCTCTTTTAACTTAAACGTTGGATGTCCTAAGAATTATGAGCCAAAAAAATTTGTAATGGATTGGGTAAAAAAAAGTAAAAGAAAAATTAATATTTTTAATGACGCCAAAAAAGCAGCAACGAATGCTGATGTTATCTTTTCAGATAAAGTTATCTCTTTAAATGATAATGTTAATAAAGCTAAAAAGATTAAAGATTTCAAGAATTTTAAAATTAATTCTAAATTAATGAGTTTAGGCAAAAAAGATGTAACTTTTTTACATTGTCTACCAAGAGGATCTGAAGTTTCAGATGAAGTTTTTTTGGGAAAACAATCTAAAGTTTGGCAGCAAGCATTGAATAGAATTCACGTTCAGAAAAGTATTTTATTATATTGTTTTGGTAAATTAAGGTAACGGTTTTGGATTGTCACTATTTTGATTTAAATATATGATTATAGAAGCTCTATCTGTTTCTTTTCTTAAACCAGCATAAGCCATTTTAGTTCCCTTTAAATAAGCCGAAGGTTTTGTTAAAAAACCATTTAATTCCTCAAAAGTCCAATCTTTGCCATACGAACCTAACGCTTTCGAATACTTATAATCAGATACACTTCCTACTTTTCTTCCAACCACGTTATATAATAATGGACCAATTTTATTTCTACCATCTTTTTTTATAGAGTGACAGGAAGCACATTTTTTAAAGATTTTACCTCCGTCAGCAAGATTGCCCGATGCCATGATTGATGCTATATCAATTTTATCTACTATGCTGGTTGACTCAAAAGCTTTAACAGTTGATTGCCCCTCTATTTCGACTTTGTACCCAGGACTATCTGGCTTATTTATGTGAAATATACTATCTGCAATTTTTCCCAAACCAATCACAAGTAGCACAACCATTAAAATTGCTGCTATAATTTTATTTAATTCAAACGAATCCATTTAATTATTATTATTTTGCAGATATAACATGATAATTAAAAAAATACTTAACTTTTAAAATATTATTTTGCGTCGGTTAGATGCATAAATTTGATAAGCTAAAAAATGCCTAAAACATTAATTTTAATTCCATCTAGAATGGCAGCGACCAGACTGCCAGGGAAGCCTCTTTTAAAAATCAATAATTTATCAATTATTTCACATGTTGTTAATAAAGCCAAAAAAACAGAAATTGGCAGGGTTGTTGTGTGTACAGAAGATCAATCGATATTTAATGATGTTGTAAAAAATGGAGGAGAAGCAATATTAACCGGAAATCATCACAATTCAGGAACTGATAGAATATTTGAAGCATATAAAAAATTAGATATTAGAGGCATAGATTACATTTTAAATTTACAAGGAGACGAGCCAGCTATAGATGAAAAAGATATCATTAATTTAAATAATATGATGGTTAAAACCAAGTCAAAAATTGGAACTTTGGGAGCAGAAATTAGAGATAAAAATTTTTTTTCTAATGAAAATATTGTTAAAGTAAAAACTAAAGAAAACTTAAATAATAAAGATTATTCATTAGCCCTATCATTTCAAAGGAATTATTCTTGTAAGGCAAAAAAAAAAATTTATCATCATATTGGCATATATGCCTACGATGTTGAAACATTAGAAAAATTTGTTAACTTAAAACAATCAAAAAATGAAATTAAAAACAGATTAGAGCAACTTAGAGCACTAGATAATAATTTAAAGATTAATGTAACTTTGGCCAAATCTTCACCGATTGGAGTTGACACAAAAGAAGATTATCTGGCCTTAAAAAAAATTATGGAATATAAATTATAAAATGAAAATACTTTATCAAGGTTCACCAGGAGCATATTCACATTTAGCTGCACTAGAGATTTATCCAGCTGCTGAAATTATAGCATGCAAAACTTTTGATGAATGTTTTTCTAGAGCACTACAAGACGAAAAATTAAAAATTATTATACCAGAGTCTAATAAGACAACAGGAAATATTGGAATTGAATACTTAATTTTTAAATATCGTTTAAATATTTATGCAGAGCATTTTCATAAAATTGAACACAACTTACTAGGGATAACAGGTGCTAAAATAACAGATATTAAGAATGTGTTATCACATGCTCAAGGATTATCTCAATGTTCAAATTTTATTATGAAAAACAATTTTATAGAGAATATTAGAGCTGATACAGCAGGATCAGCAGAGTTAATTTCAAAAAATAATAAAATATCAGATGGTGCAATTGCTTCAAAACTTAGTGCAAAAATTTATAAACTAGATGTTATTGTTTCTAATATTGAAAATGAAAAAGGAAACACAACTAGATTCTTAATTATGGGAAAATCCATTCAACAGCCTGAATTTAAAAAAGAAAAATACATAACTTCTTTCTTGTTTAAATTAAAAAGCAAACCAGCTGCACTTTATCAATCCCTAGGAGGCTTTGCTATTAACGGAGTTAATTTAACTAAACTTCAAAGTTTCCCTGAAAAAAATTCATTTACTTCTCATTTTTTTCTATGTGATTTAGATGGGCACATTGAGGAGTTAAAAATTCAAAAATCCCTAGAAGAATTGGGACTTCACTGTGAAGATTTTCACGTCTTAGGTGTTTTTAAAGCTGATAATTTTCGAGAAAAATAATTTATAAACTTTTATTGTAGATTGGAAAACATTACTGTTATAATATTTTTTGGAGGCTAGAGGTGAAAACTGCTTAAACCCGACCAGATCTTAACGGAAGCAATCGTAGAGACAGTTTTTCAGGTTCTAGTCTCCTTATTAAAATGAATAAAAATACAAAAGTTTTAGCTTTAAAATATAGACCACAAACATTTGACGATTTGATAGGTCAAGATGTTGTTGCAGAGACAATATCAAATTCAATCAATTCAAATAAAGTACCCAACGCTTATCTTTTTACTGGAATTCGAGGTATAGGAAAAACTACTACAGCAAGAATAGTGGCCAAATCTTTAAATTGTACTAATGGTGTTGACAATCTTTGTAAGAGTGAACTTTGTGAAAATTGTGCTGCAATTTCGAATTCAAATCATATTGATGTTTTAGAAATGGATGCAGCAAGTAAGACTGGTGTAGACGATATTAGAGATTTAATAGAATTTTCTAGATATGGCCCAACCACAGCTAAATATAAAATATTTATTATTGATGAAGTGCACATGCTTAGTAAACAAGCATTTAACGCACTATTAAAGACATTAGAAGAACCACCAGAATATTTAAAATTTATATTTGCAACGACAGAAATAAAAAAAATACCAATTACGGTAGTATCCAGATGTCAAAGATTTGATTTATCAAGAGTAAAATCATTAGAATTATTTGATTTTATAAAAAAAATAAAAGAAAAAGAAAATGGAAATGCATCAGATGATGCACTTAAATTAATTGTTAAAATTTCAGAAGGCTCCGTAAGAGATGCATTATCTTTATTAGATAGAGCATTATTAACTTTAGATAAAGATAAAGAGTTAGATTTAACAGCAGCACAAAAAATTTTTGGTTATTTTGATAAGGCTCAGTTAATCAATCTTTTTCATCTTATATTTGAAGGAAAAGAGACGGAAGTTTTAAATATATATAGGGAAATTTATGATCAAGGAGTTGAGCCCAAAGTTTTTATTAATGATTTTTTAGAACTTTTGTATTATTTCAAAAATATAGAGTCCTTAAGTATAGATGGTACAAATTTTTCATTAAATGATGCTGAATTTAATCAAATTAAAGATATTTCACAAAATATTAATAATGAAACTTTAATATTATTTTGGCAATTTACAATTAAGATATTAGAAGAACTTGATGTGGTATCAAATCAGCATTTATCTATAGAGATGTTTTTAATAAGACTGATTCATTTAAAAGGTATTAAAAATATTTCTGAAATCATTTCTAAAAATGATGACTCAAAAAAAGATAGTAAAGAAATAATTTTGTCAAAAAAAAAAAGTGAAGATTTTTTTGAAATAAAAGATAAAACTCAAACTATAGGCCAGATAAAAAATATAGCTCAAGAAAAAGACCTAAAGCCGAAAGAGAATAAAGAACAAGATGTACAAGCAGCTCTCATCAATTCTTTTGATGATTTAATAGAAATCTGCTCTTTAAAAAAAGAAATAAAACTAAAATATGAATTAGAAAAAAATGTTAACCTCATAAGTTTTGAAAATCAAAGAATTGAAATATCTTTTAATGAAGACTTAGATAAAGAATTTATTAAAGACCTCTCTTCAAAACTCTACGAATGGACTGATAATCGATGGATTATTACACTTAGTAAAATAAAAGGAGAACTGTCAAAAAAAGAAGAGCAAATAAATTTAAAAAAAAAATTAATTGAAAATGTAAAAAAATCTTTTATCTATAAAAGTGTTCTAGAAAAGTTTCCAGATGCTGAGCTTGTAGATGTAAAAGTGCAGGATAATAAGAAAAAAAATGACTGATTTTACAAAAATTTTAGATAAAGCAAAAGAGCTAGAGTCAAAAATGAAGGAGAGTAGAGAAAAAATTAAAAATATACAAGCAGAAGGAATAGCGGGATCCAATTCAGTTAAAGTTATTTTAAATGGAGAGAGTGAAATGATAAAAATAGATTTATCAGAGGAGGTCATGAAAGAAGATAAAATTATAATAGAAGATTTAATTGTTGCCGCACATAATAATGCACAAGTTCAATTAAAATCCAAAACATCAGAAGAAATTTCAAAAGCAACCGGTGGATTGGGTATCCCCGGGTTTAAATGGCCTCTTTAACTAGATGCAAAGTATAAATGAAATAGAAGAGCTAATTAAATTAATTTCAAAACTCCCAGGTCTAGGACCAAAATCTGCAAAGAGAATAGTGCTAAAGCTTATTAATAATAGAGATGAATTGGTTAAACCAATGGCCAATATTTTGGCTCAAGTTTATAAAAATGTTATGAGGTGTCATTCATGTGGAACTTTAAAATCTAATACTATTGGGTGTAATAACTGTAAAAATATTAATGAAAAATATACTAAAATTTGCGTAGTAGAAGATATTGCTGACCAATGGTCTATTGAAAATTCAAATATTTATAAAGGATACTTTCATATTCTTGGAGGAACAATTTCTTCACCTGGTCAAAGAAAGGAAGATCTTTTAATTAATTCATTGGTCGAGAGAGTAGTAAGAGAAAATATTGAAGAAGTTATAATAGCAACAAGTGCAACAGTTGAAGGTCAAACTACTGCTTATTATATTCAAGATAGTCTTAAAAAAACAAATACCAAAGTTACAAAGCTAGCACAAGGTCTTCCTGTTGGTGGTGAAATAGAAAACTTAGATGACGGAACTTTATTTTCAGCTTTCAAAAATAGAAGTGGAATAAAAGCTAGTTCTGATTAATTCTTTTTAATTAATCTATTTAAATGTAATAGAGGCTCTGTGTAGCCAGAAGGTTGTGATCTACCATGAAACACTAAATCACACCCGGCTTTGAAAGCAACGGATTTACCAAAATTTGGTGACATGTTTTGATATAATTTGTCACCTTTATTTTGCTCATCAACAATTTTTGCCATTTTTTTCATTATTTCAAGAACTTGTTTACTTGTACAAATTCCATGATGGATCCAGTTAGCTATATGTTGTGAGGAAATTCTTAAAGTAGCTCTATCCTCCATTAAACCAATATTATTAATATCAGGTACCTTAGAACAACCTACTCCTTGATCAATCCACCTTACTACATAACCTAAAAGCGTTTGTGCAGAATTAGAAATTTCTGAATTAATTTCTTCAACAGACCAATTGGGTTTATCAGCAACTGGTATAGTTAAAAGATCGTCTAATTTTGCTGGCTCTCTATTTTGTAATTCTTTTTGTTTATCAAAAATATTTATTTCATGATAGTGAAGTGCATGAAGGGCAGCCGCAGTAGGTGAGGGAACCCAAGCACAATTTGCACCAGCTTTTAAATGACCAGTTTTTTGTACCATCATTTCTGCCATTTTATCTGGCATCGCCCACATTCCTTTACCAATTTGAGCTTTACCAGAAAAGCCACATTGAAGGCCAATATCAACGTTATTATTTTCATATGCAGCAATCCATTTAGAAGATTTCATGTCACCTTTTTTAATCATAGGGCCTGCTTCCATTGATGTGTGCATTTCATCTCCAGTTCGATCTAGAAATCCTGTGTTAATAAAAAATACTCTATTTTCAAGAGTCCTAATGCACTCCTTTAAGTTTGAAGATGTTCTTCTTTCTTCATCCATGATGCCAATTTTACAAGTATATTTTTCTAATTCTAAAATTTCTTCAACTTTAGTAAAAATTAAGTCTGTGAATGCAGTTTCATCAGGACCATGCATTTTTGGTTTAACAATATATATAGAACCAGTTCTTGAATTGCCTTTTTTATTTATATCATGAAGACATGCTGCTGAAGTTATAAAAGCATCCATAATTCCTTCTGGTATTTCAGACCCGTCTTTTAAAGTAATTGCTGAATTGGTCATAAGGTGACCAACATTTCTTATTAGCAGTAAGCTTCTACCATGTAATTTTAATTCTTTTCCATCCTTGGAAATATAGTTTTGATCGGGATTTAATTTACGCTCAAGAGTCTTACCATTTTTTTTAAATATAGATTTTAAATCACCCCTCATTAATCCAAGCCAGTTACGGTAACAAATAACTTTATCTTCAGCATCAACTGCAGCAACACTATCTTCGTTATCACAAATAGTTGAAACAGCAGATTCCAAAATAATATCATGTATTGCAGCACTATCTTGATTGCCATCCGGGTTATGAACTTCAAGTGAATTATCTGCATCAAAAATAATATTTATATGAAGATTATTATTTGTTAATAAAAGTGAAGATAAATGATTTGATTTTTTTATATAACCCACAAATTGATCTGGGTTTTTTAGTTTTAGGTTTAATTGATTATTGTTAATTTCAGGAATTTTTGCAATATTTTTCCAACTTCCTTTTTCAAGTGGCACATTTTTATCTAAAAAGTTACGACCGTATTCTATCACTTTTTGGCCTCTTATTGGATTATATACTTTTCCTATTACAGCTCCTTTTATTTCAGGAATTATATTAGTTCCATATAAACTATCATACAAACTCATCCATCTTGCGTTAGCTGCATTAAGAGCATACCTTTCATTCATGATTGGGACTACTAATTGGGGTCCTGCAATGCTGGTTATTTCTTTATCAACATTTTTAGTTTTAATTTTAAAATCAGGCCCCACTTCTTTTAAATAACCAATTTCTTTTAGGAATTTTTTATATTCTTTTAGATTAATTTCATTACCTTTATTTTTAATATGCCAACCATCTATTTTTTTTTGCAAATCTTCTCTAATTTGTATTAATTCTTTATTTTTAGGAGCTAACTCATGAACAGCTTTGTCAAACCCTAACCAAAATTTTTCTGGAGAAATTTTTGTGTTTTTAAGAAGTTCATTATTAACGAAGCTTAAAAGCTCATCTGATATTGAAAGATTATTAATTTTTGTATATTGTTTTTTCATAGCACTCATTTGACCCCATCTGTATGTTTGCCTGAGAGTTTTGCTCCATCGGCGAGATTAAATCTCTTTCCAGAGTGTTATGTTTATTATCGGTCCTTTTGCCTGAGAGTTTCCGGGGTGGTTGCTCCTTCGGCGCTAAAAAAAATTACAGTCTCTCCCGATCAATAAACACTAAAACCTTAATTGAATTAAGTCAAATATTAAATAAATACAGCAATTACCTCTGTATTAATATTATTTATTTAAATCATTTTATTGCCTTTTTTGGTATTTAATTAATAATTAAATTATTCAAATGAAAAATTATTTAAACTTCGAAACTGATATTAAAAATTTAGAAACAGAGATAGAAAAACTTAAAGATCCGTATAATGACGATGGTCTTTCAGAAGTAAATACAAAAAAAATTTCAGAAACCCAGCAAGAAATAGATAACAAGTTAGGAGAAATTTATTCCAATCTCGATCCTTGGCAAACAACTTTAGTTGCAAGACATGAAGATAGACCTAAGGCAAAGTTCTTTATAGACAATTTATTTCAAGATTTTATCCCATTGTCAGGTGATAGATTTTACGGAGAAGATAAATCAGTATTAGCGGGTTTTGCTAAATTTAATGAAAATTCAGTTTTGATAATTGGTCAAGAAAAAGGAGATAATATTGAAACAAGGATAGATAGAAATTTTGGAATGATGAGACCTGAGGGCTATAGAAAAACAATAAGATTAATGAAACTAGCAAATAGATTTAGTATTCCAATAATTTGTTTTATAGACACACCAGGCGCTTATCCAGGCGTGGGTGCCGAGCAAAGAGGTCAAGCTGAGGCAATTGCAAAATCTATAGAATGCTGCATGGAATTAAATGTCCCTACATTTGCAATTATTATTGGAGAAGGTGGATCAGGAGGTGCAATAGCTTTAGCTTCATCGAATAAAGTTATAATGTTAGAAAATGCAATTTATTCAGTAATATCTCCAGAAGGGTGTGCCACAATTTTATGGAGAGATCCAAAAAAAACTCTTGATGCAGCAAAAGCAATGAAATTATCTGCTCAGAATCTTTTAGAATTAAAAGTAATTGATGAAATTATACC
This sequence comes from uncultured Candidatus Pelagibacter sp., assembly GCA_905612505.1. GTDB lineage: Bacteria > Pseudomonadota > Alphaproteobacteria > Pelagibacterales > Pelagibacteraceae > Pelagibacter. Next base: position 14,381 of record CAJQSH010000036.1, read on the forward strand.
AGAGCCAGTCGGAGGAGCTCACAGAGATAGAGATTTAATTTTAGATAATGTGAGAAAATCAATTGAAAATAATTTAAATGAGTTTGTTAATATGACTAAAGATGAGATTTTTAACCATCGAAAGAATAAATTTTTAGAGATTGGCCGAAGCAAAGGATTTGTTAGTCAATTAGATGATATAAGTGCTTTAAGTATGAAAAAAAATAAGATTAATGTTTTTATAGAAAATTTTTTTAAATCTAAAAGTAAATTAACAATCTCTCTTATTGTATTATTTTTAGTAAGTTATTTTTTATATTTATTGTAGAGCCCCACAGCAATTTTTAAATTTTTTACCTGTTGCTTCACATTTGTCATTTCTTGATATTTTTTCCCCTCTTTTTTTAATTAATAAACATTTTGGATTATTGGTAATCTCTATTTCATCTTTATCGGTAGTGGGGAAATCATCATCTGTTTTTTGTATTATTTTTAAATTCATTAAAATTGTAATAAAATCTAATTTTAGTTTATTTAGTAAGTTTTTAAAAAGATCAAAAGCTTCTTTTTTGTACTCAACCAGAGGATCTCTTTGACCATAAGATCTAAGGCCTATTACTTGTCTTAGTTGCTCAAGGTATTGAATATGTGATTTCCAATTCAAATCTATACTTTGTAAAAAAATTCTTTTTTCAATTTCTTTAGCTTTTTCTTCCTCTAAAAATTTAATTCTTTCACTTCTTGCATTTATAAATTTTGAATTAATTTCTTCTTTAAATTCTTCATTTTTTAAAGATATGAGATTTTCAACCTCTTTTTCATTGAAACTTTTTCCAAGTACAATTTTTAACTGATTGGTAAATTCATTATTTTTTGTTTGAGATAAATTTTGAGTTTTTAGATTGACTAAATTTTCAACTATTTCAGATAGAAACTCATCTGAATAATCAAATATTTTGTCACTATTCATCACCTTTTTTCTCTGTGAAAAGATTACGTGACGTTGATCATTTAAAACATTGTCAAATTTTAATAAAGTTTTTCTTATATCAAAGTTTCTAGCTTCAACCTTCTGTTGAGCTCTTTCTAGCGCTTTGTTAATCCAAGGGTGATCAATACTTTCACCATCTTTTAATCCAAGTTTTTGTAAAATATTATTCATAGATTCAGATCCAAAAATTCTCATTAAATCATCTTCTAAGCTTACATAGAAAATTGAACTTCCCTCATCTCCTTGACGACCGGCCCTTCCTCTTGCTTGATTGTCAACTCTTCTAGATTCCATTCTCTCAGTACCAATCACAAATAAACCACCTAAGGACTTTATTTTATTTTTATCTAAATCTAGCTCATTTTGTGGTTGGTTTCCTTTTTTACCACCCAGCTGGATATCAACACCCCTTCCAGATATACTTGTGGTTATTATTACTGAATTTAGTTTACCTGCATTCGCTATTATTTCTGCTTCATTTTCATGATTTTTAGCATTCAAAACAGTATGTCTTACTTTTACATTATTTAAAAGTTTAGAATATATTTCTGATTTATTAATACTAGATGTAAAAACTAAAATTGGTTGACCTGATTTATTACATTCCAAAACTTTTTGAACAATTGCTTTATTTTTTTCTAACTCAGATCTAAAAATTTGGTCATTCCAATCTTTCCTTATCATACTTTTATTAGTAGGAATAATTACAACTTCTAAATTATATATTTCATAAAACTCCTCTGCTTCTGTTGCAGCAGTACCTGTGCATCCCGCAATTTTACTATATAGTTTAAAATAATTTTGATAGGTAATGGATGCTAAGGTTTGATTTTCACCCTGCACTTCGATATGTTCTTTTGCTTCAAGGGCTTGATGAAGCCCATCGCCAAATCTTCTACCTTCTAATATTCTACCAGTGAGTTCGTCAATAATCTTTAAAGAACCATCTTGAACTATATAGTCTCTACCTTTTTCAAATAAATGATTTGCTCTTAACGATTGGTTTACATGATGAACCAATCCTAAATTTTTAGGGTCATAAAGGTTATTATTTTTAAGAATTCCTGCATTAGAAAATATTTTTTCAACATTGTTTATACCTTGATTTGTAAGCAAAACATTTTTATCTTTTTCATCAATTTCATAATCTTCTGCTTGTAATTTTTTTACCAATTTATCTATTGCAAGATATTTTTCTGTTTTATCTTCAGCAGCACCAGAGATAACCAAAGGTGTTCTTGCTTCATCAATTAAGCAAGAGTCTATTTCATCAACTATTGAATAAAAATGATCTCTTTGAACCATTTCTTCTTTTGAGAATTTCATGTTGTCTCTTAGGTAGTCAAAACCAAGCTCGCTATTTGTTGCATATATAATATCGTAATCATAATTTTTCTTTCTTTCGTGATCATCTTGATTATTATTTATATAACCAGATGTTAGTCCCAAAAATTTATAAATTTCACCCATTTCCATGGAGTCTCTTTTTGCCAAGTAATCATTAACAGTAACTATGTGTACACCTTTTTCATTTAAAGCATTTAAATAAGCGGCAAGTGTTATAGTCAAAGTTTTTCCTTCACCAGTTCTCATTTCTGAAATTTTGCCTTCGTGAAGAACAACGCCACCTATAATTTGGACATCATAATGTCGCTCGTTACGAACCCTCTTTGATCCTTCTCTTACCAATGCAAATGCCTCAGGCAATAATTCATCAATATTTTCACCTTGTTTAAGTCTTTTTTTAAATTCTAGAGTTTTTTTTGGAAAATCAACATCAGAAAAAGTTTTAATCTGATCCTCAAAAGAATTAACAACTTTAACTATCTCTGCAATCCTATCAAGCTCTTTTTGATTGCTTGATTTAATGAACTTAGAAAGGAAATTTAAAGGATTAAACATCTAATTTTTTTGGTATATTATTTATTTATAGCTTTTAATATAGGTATTAAATAAATATTTTAAATAGAATGGTAATAAATATAAAAAATTTCATAAACTCTCATGTCTTAAAGACAAAAATGAATGACTTTCAGGACTTAGAGCATATTGATGGACTTTCAATATCAACTATTAGTGCTGATTTGTATGATAAAACCAGAGATGATTTGGTTATGTTTTATTTCAGAGAGGGTGCAAATTATGCATCGGTTTATACTCAATCAAAAATAATTTCAGAAAATATAAAATGGAATTTAAGCCTAAGAAGTAAAAAAATAAAATCATTAATTGTTAATACAAGAAATGCAAATGCTTTCACAGGTCAAAAAGGGTATCAAGGTTTAAAAGAAATAGCTGAGGAAGTTTCCTTTCAATTATCTAAAAAACAAATAGAAGATGAAGACTTTCCTAGAAAAGTTCTACCTAGTGAAATTATTTTTGGATGCACTGGCACCATAGGTGAAAAATATCCTACTGAGAAAATAAAAAAACATATTCCTGATTTAATTAATAAGATCAAGTACACTCAAAATAAATTAGTATGGATAAAAGCAGCAATGGGCATCATGACGACTGACTTAAAACCAAAATTGGCAATGGAAAAATGTAAAATTGGTAATATGAAGATTAAAATTTATGGAATTGCCAAAGGATCGGGAATGATTTTCCCAAATATGGCAACAACATTAGGTTATATCTTCACTGACGCAAACCTTTCAAATGATATTTTGAAAAAATTACTTAAAAAAAATATTGGAACAACTTTTAATGCAATTAGTTGTGATGGAGACACAAGTACTAATGATATGGTTTCAATTTTTTCAACAGGGAAAATAAAAAATAAAAATGTAATAAATATAAATGACAAAAACATAAAAGATTTTGATGTGTCACTGCATTCAGTGTTATTAAGTTTAGCAAAAAGAATAGCAGCAGACGGCGAAGGGGCTTCTAAATTTATTACAGTTCAAGTGAATACTTGCAAAACGCAAGAAGATGCAAAAACAATTGCTTTTTCAATCGCCAATTCATCATTAGTTAAAACTGCCATTGCAGGTAACGATCCTAATTGGGGAAGAATCATAATGGCGATAGGTAAAGCAAATATAGATATTAAGATAAATAAATTAGCAATCAAACTTGGACCAATTAAGATTGTTGAAAAAGGTCAATTGTTAAAGTCATACCTTGAAGATGATGCGGCGGTATACATGAAAGAGGAAGAAAAAATTGATATAGTTGTAGATCTTAATATAGGCAAAAAAAATTTTACAGCATACACGATGGATTTGACTAAAAAATATATTGAAATTAATACAGATTATAGAACTTAATCAGTTATTGAATTATTTTTATTAATTATTATTTATCACTTATGATTAAATACAAATTGATTTGCAAGGACTGTAATAATTTATTTGATAGTTGGTTTTCTTCGTCAAAAGAATATGAAAAATTAAGAAAGCAAAAGTATCTTAACTGTCATATTTGCTATTCACCAAATATAGAAAAAACTATAATGTCACCAAGCATTCTGCGGTCTGATAATATACCAAAAGTAAAGATTAATGACGATAAATATAAAAAAGTTAAAAAAATAATATATGAGCATCAAAAATTTATTGAAAACAATTTTAAATATGTAGGAGAAAATTTTGCATATGAAGCTCGTTCAATACATTATGAAGATAAAAAAAAATCAAAAGGCATTTATGGCTCTGCTTCTAAAGAAGAGATAAAAGAATTAAAAGAAGAAGGAATTGAAACTGAAATCATACCTTGGATAAAAAATAACAACAATTAAACTTTTAGTAATTTTATAATATAGTTTACAGAAGTGTCGCCACTTAGTTTCCATGTATTATCTAATAAATTAAATTTCATACCATCTAATTTTTTTAATAAAAGATTATTTCTTTTAGAAATTTTTATTAAATGATTAGGTTTGACAAATTTTTCCCAGTCATGAGTTCCTATTGGTAACCATTTTAAAATATACTCTGCACCAATAATAGCAAATGCATATGACTTTAATGTTTTGTTTAAAGTTGCAACAAACATTAGTCCATCTTTTTTTAATAATTTTGAACTTTTTTTAATGAAAAAATCTATATTTTCAACATGTTCTACTATTTCCATATTTAAGATGACATCAAATTTTTTTTGAGTTTTTAAAGTTTCTGGCGAAGCTGTTTTGTAATCAATTTTAAGTTTATTTTTTTTTGCATGAAATTTTGCCACTTCAATATTTTTCTTTGATGCATCTATGCCAATCACGGTAGCTCCCAACCTACACATTGGCTCAGACAACAATCCTCCACCACACCCGATATCTAGTATTTTGATATTTTTTAATGGCCTGTCTGAAGATTTAATATTGAAATCTTTAACTATATTGTCTTTTATATATTTAATTCTTATAGGGTTAAAGTTATGCAAAGATTTAAATTTTCCATTAGGATTCCACCATTCTTCAGCAATTTTAGAAAATTTTTCTATTTCTTTTTTATTTATTGAATTCATAATAGATCACTTGTGGACATAACAATTAAGATGTATTTTATCAAATATAAATTTAATATAAAAATCAATGAAAACTGTTGTATTAAAGTTCGGTGGAACTTCTATAGGGAATATAGAGAGAATTAAAAAAGTTGCCAATATAATTGGCTCTTACAAGAAAAAAAATATTGGAGTAATTGTGGTTTCCTCAGCGATGAGTGGAGATACTAATGACTTAATAAAAAAATCAAGAGAATTGAGTAATAGTTTTGATTCAGCAGAATATGACGTTTTATTATCTTCGGGTGAACAAGTGGCCTGTGCACTAATAGCAGGGAGATTAAAGCACATTGGATATAAAGCAAGATCTTGGATGTCTTGGCAGCTACCCATTATTACCGATGGCCCTTATAGCGCATCAAGAATAAGTAAAATAAATAAAAAAAAAATATTAAATTTTATTAAATCTGGTGGAATACCCATCATAACTGGCTTTCAAGGGATTAATTCAGATAATAGAATTACTACATTGGGTAGAGGCGGAACTGATGCGTCAGCAATAATGTTGGCGAAATTTTTTAATTCCAATGCGTGTGATATTTATACAGATGTGGACGGAGTATATACTACAGATCCTAGAAACCACCCAAAAGCAAAAAAAATTGATAAAGTCTCTTACGATGAGATGCTCGAAATGGCTTCTCTAGGTGCAAAAGTTATGCAGCCAACTTCAGTTCAAGATGCTAAATTAAATAACATAAGTTTTTCAGTTAAATCTTCATTTGTAAAAAAGAAGGGCACTTTAATAACAGATAGTAAAAAAGCCTTTAGTGATAAAATTATAACTGGAATTACATCAACAAAAAATGATGCTAAAATTACAATGATAGGGGTTAAAGATAAACCTGGTGTAGCAGCTTCTATTTTTAAACCATTATCACTTAATCAAATTAATGTTGATATGGTAGTACAAAATATTTCATTAAATAGTAAGGAAACGGATTTAACTTTTACTATTAAATCAGAGGATTTAAAAAAAACTGAGAAGATCATAAAACAAAATAAAAAAATTTCTTTTAGAGAGTTTACACATGATAGTAATGTCTCTAAAGTATCAATTATAGGTGTTGGGATGATTACAACACCTGGAATTACTTATAGAATGTTTCAAGCATTAGCTTCGAAAAAAATCAATATTATGGTTATTTCAACTTCTGAAATAAAAATTTCAGTTTTGATTTCTAACAAGTATGTAAAAAAAGCTATAGCAGCTCTCCATAAAGAATTTAAATTAGATTAAATAATGAGCTTAAGACCATTTAGAGATATTAATCGAAGAAAAACAAAAGTCATTAACGTTGGGGATGTTAAGATAGGAGGTGATAATCCTATTTCAGTTCAATCAATGACAAATACTCTAACTTCAGATGCTAAAGCAACTATTAAACAAATTAATGATATTTGTGAAGAGGGTGCAGATCTTGTAAGAGTTTCTTGCCCAGATGAGGCGTCAACATTGGCTCTTAAAGAAATTACAAAAAATGTTGCACTTCCAATAATTGCAGATATTCATTTTCATTATAAGCGAGCTATAGAAGCCTCAGAAAATGGTGCAAAATGTTTAAGAATTAACCCAGGAAATATTGGTGACAAACAAAAAATTCACGATGTGTTAAGTGCGGCCAAAAACAATAATTGTTCTATCAGAATAGGTGTAAATGCTGGCTCACTTGAAAGGGATATCTTAGAAAAATATAAAGAACCCTGTCCAGAAGCATTAGTAGAAAGCGCGTTAAGAAACATAAAAATTTTAGAAGACCAGGATTTTTTTAATTTTAAAATCAGTGTTAAATCTTCAGATGTTTTTTTATCGATAGCAGCCTATCGTCAACTTTCAAAAGTTACAGACTATCCTTTGCATCTAGGAATTACAGAGGCGGGCAGCTTTATTACTGGAAGTATTAAATCTTCTATAGGCGTAGGTTCACTTTTGATGGATGGAATTGGTGATACAATAAGAATTTCATTATCAGATGATCCTGTTAAAGAAATTAAAATAGGAAATGAAATATTAAAATCACTTAATTTAAGAAATAGAGGTGTAAAAATTATCTCTTGCCCCTCATGTGCAAGACAAGCATTTCAAGTAATTGATACCGTAAAGACATTAGAGGAAAAACTTTCTCATATAAAAACTCCCATAACACTATCTATTATTGGTTGTGTAGTGAATGGTCCGGGTGAAGCAGCAATGACAGACATAGGTATTACAGGTGGTGGAAAGGGCAATAACATGCTTTATTTATCTGGAATTCAAAATGAA
>CAJQSH010000037.1 GCA_905612505.1 uncultured Candidatus Pelagibacter sp.
ATTAAAGCTTTTCAAAGAAGGTATAGACAAGAGTTAATTAATGGCAAGATTGATAAAGAATGCTTAATTATTAGTCAAAATCTTATTAAAAAAAAATAATAAATTTATCTTGAAGTTTTGTATTTTAATAATAAATTATGAATGCCAGATAAATGACTTGTCGCTTTAATTTATTTTAAAGAGGAAAGTCCGGGCTCCGCAAAGACACAGTGCCAGGTAATGCCTGGCGGGGGAAACCCTAGGGATAGTGCCACAGAAAATAAACCGCCATAACATGGCAAGGGTGAAAAGGTGTGGTAAGAGCACACCGGTTCTATTGGTAACAATGAACGCTGGAAAACCCCACTGGGAGCAAGACTAAGTAGAGATGACATTGTTGCAAAACTAAAAGCCGTCTTTGGCTAGTCATCAGGGTTAGTTGCTTGAGCTCAAGAGTGATCTTGAGCCTAGAGAAATGATAAGTTTAAATGACAGAACCCGGCTTATAGTTTATCTGGCAATCTTATTCACAGATTGAATTTGTACGATTTTAGATGTTCACCTTTTGATTCATAATTGAATCTGTTCTGTTCTATTTTTAACCTATCAATTGTATTAACAGATCATCCATTAATTGATTTTGTGTTTGAAATTGCTATTAGGTTATTGGAGCAATCATTCAAAAACCCTTAAAATGAAGATATTGACACTATGGTAAAAAACCCATACTGTCCCATATATTCCCAAATAAGGAATTTATGAGATATAAAAAATATGTTTTTATCTACCCACGAGAACAGAATAGACAAAAAGGGAAGGGTATCAGTGCCTGCTAGCTTCAGATCACACCTTTCAAACTTAGGGTATAACGGAGTTATTTGTTATCCATCTTTTAACAACCAATCCATTGAAGCATGCTCTCAAGACAGAATTGAAAAACTTTCAGAAAGCATAGATTCTTTAAATCCTTTTGAAGAAAAGAGAGATTTTTTTGCAACATCAATTTTATCTGAAAGTATTAATTTACAATTTGATAGTGAGGGTAGAATTTCACTTTCAACAAAATTATTAAAACATGCAAAGATTAAAAATAGCATGTTTTTTGTTGGTCAAGGTCAAACATTCCAAATATGGGAACCAGCAGCATTTGAAAAATTTAAGGTGCACGCGAGAAAAAAAGCTAACATAAATCGAGCAAGCCTTAAATGGAAAAAATATTTTAATAACAATGAGGGGGAATAAAAATGACAATTAACTTTAGAACACCAGAGATAAAAGAATTACAACCTAGATTATTAGTTATGGGAGTAGGAGGAGCTGGCGGAAATGCAATTAATGAAATGATCGATAATGGATTACAAGGAGTAGAATTCATTGCTGTAAATACAGATGCTCAGGATTTAAAATTAAGTAAAGCTAAAGCCAGAATTCAAATTGGTTTAAATTTAACAAAAGGTTTGGGTGCTGGAGCAAAGCTTGATATCGGTCAGGCTGCTGCAGACGAATCTTTAAATGAAATTGTAAATACCTTGCAAGGTTCAAATATGGTTTTTATTACTGCTGGTATGGGTGGTGGAACCGGAACAGGAGCTGCACACGTTATTGCAAGAGCTGCAAAAGAATTAAACATTTTAACTGTAGGCGTTGTAACACTTCCATTTTTGTATGAAGGACCTTCAAGAATGAGAAGAGCTCAACAAGGCCTTGAAGAATTAAGAAAACATGTTGATACAATTATTGTTATTCCAAACCAAAATTTATTCAAAATCGCAAATGAACAAACTACATTTGAAGAATCTTTTAATCTTTCAAATAATGTTTTAATGCATGGAGTTCAGAGCATTACTGACTTAATGGTAAGACCAGGTTTAATTAATTTAGATTTTGCTGATGTTGAAACTGTCATGGCTTCAATGGGTAAAGCAATGATGGGAACAGGAGAGGCGGAAGGAGAAGGAAGAGCTTTGAAAGCAGCCGAAATGGCAATCAGTAATCCATTAATTGATGATTATACTTTAAAGGGTGCTAAAGGATTATTAGTTAATATTACAGGTGGCAAAGATCTTAAGCTGTTTGAAGTAGATGAAGCTGTAAATAAAGTAAGAGCGGAAGTGGATCCTGAAGCTGAATTAATTATTGGAGCAATTACAGACGTAGCGCTTGATGGTAAAATGAGAGTTTCAATAGTTGCAACATCGCTTGACGGCCAACAACCAGAAGCAAAATCTGTAATTAATATGGTTCATAGAATACAAAATAGAAACCCAGGTTACTCTGATTTTTCAGACACAGAAGGAGCCCAGTCATTTAATTTTTCAACAACAATGTCTGGTCCAATAACAAATGGTGCTAATGCATTAAAACTGGAAAATGAAATAAAATTGGAACCGGCGAGTGCAAATTCTTCATCAAAATCAATAAATGATTTAAATAAAGAGTATAATGAGCAATTGTTAAGCACACAGCAGGAAGAAGCTCAAAGTCTAGTTGAAGATAATGAAATATCAGATCTTGAACAATCATTTACAGAAGAAGCTTTAGATGAAGATAATAAAACTAAAGAAACTTTAAACGGACTGGAAAATTTCGGAGTTGAAGAAGAGGCTGCGATAGATTTGTTTAATTCAGATAATGAGAGTTCAGATCCTCAGGATTTATCATTATCAGAAAGTAGTGAAGGCAGTTCAGAAGAAGATGATTTAGAAATTCCAGCATTTTTAAGAAGGCAAAAGAATTAATGGTCTTCAAAAAAATAAATGAAAACCACCATAATATTGGATATGACAAAACATTATCCAGTATTGCTAAATGAATTAATTAGCATTATTTCCCCTCAATGTGGTGGCACGTTTATTGACTGTACATTTGGTCAAGGTGGATACACAAAAAAAATTTTAGATTTTCCAAATACAAAAGTAATAGCTTTAGATAGAGATTCAGAAAGTTTTAAAAAAGCTGAAGAAATTAAAAGTAATTTTGAGGAAAGATTTTTATTTAAAAATATGAAATTTAGCCAGTTAGATAATCTAAAATTAAAGAATGAGAATATAAAAGGTGTAATTTTTGATCTTGGATATTCATATACACAAATAAAGGATGATAAAAAAGGGCTATCTTTTGACTCGGTAGGAGAGCTTAATATGAAGATGGGAATTAATGATTTTTCTGCAAAAGAAGCAATTAATATGTTAGATGAGAAGGAATTAGAAAAAATATTTAAATATTTTGGAGAAGAAAAAGAAAGTAAAAGAATTGCGCACAATATAGTTGAAGATAGAAAAACAAGAAATATTACCACAGAAGAACTAGTAAGAATTATAGAATCCTCAAAAAGAAAAAAAAACTATAAAATGAATAGTTCTACAAAAATTTTTCAATCATTAAGAATATTTGTAAACAAAGAAATAAGTGAATTGATTTATGGACTTATTAATGCAGCAAAGATAGTCAAAAAAGATGGGATTATTGCCGTAGTAACATTCCATTCGCTGGAAGATAAAATTGTTAAATATTTTTTTAAAAGCTTGTCAGAAAATAAAAGCATCTCAAGGTATATGCCAAAAGGAAAAGAAGAAACCAATCTCTTTAAATTAATTAATAAAAAACCAATAAACCCATCTGTGAAGGAGGTTAATGAAAATCCGCCCTCGAGATCAGCAAAATTAAGATATGTTGTTAAGAAAGAGGATTTTTATAATTTTGAAACAGATATTTTTGAAAAATTTAATTATTTAGTTGAGATTGAAAATTATTCTAAAAAATTATGAAAAGAATAATATTAATTTTATCTATTTTTGCATTAATCATAATTACATCGTTAATAAAAAATTCTACAAAAAAAATAGAAGACAAAATATTTGTAATAAATGAAAATAATAAATTATTAAAAGGTGATTTAGGAGATCTTTTGTTAGAATATAACTATCTAAGTTCACCTGAAAAACTAATTCAATATCAGTCTCAATACTTCGAGAGTGACTTAGTCCAAATAGATATTACAAAAATAAAAAAAATTACCGTAGTTGATAACCAATTAATAATAACTGATTTTACTGACAATCTTAAAAACAATGAATGAAAAAAACAATGAAAATATTGTTCTAGAAGAATATGAAAATAAATTTTCATATCAAAAAAGTAAATCAAATTTAAACATACAATTTAATAGAGTTGCATTCATTTTCTTTATTTTTTTTACTATTTCTATAATTTATTCAATTCAATTAATTCATTTAGGTTCTATAAAACAAAATATTAAAGATGAAACACGAACATCTAACAAAAAAAATTATAGAGCAGATATTATAGATATTAATGGAAATTATTTAGTTAAAACTGTCAGTTCTATAGATGTTGGTATTAATCCAGTCGAGGTCATAGACAAAAAAAAATTATTAATAAATTTGAAATTAATTTTTCCTAAAAAAAATTTTACTAAATTAAAAAAAAAATTGAATGGAAAAAATTTTTTTTGGCTTGAGAAGAAAATTACTGCTGAAAATTATGAAAAAATAATGTTACTAGGAGATAAATCAGTTAAATCAGAAGAAAAACTGACAAGACTTTATCCGCAAAATAATCTTTTTAGTCATATTATTGGTCAAATAGATGATGATAATAATGGAATATCAGGAATAGAAAAATCTTTTGACAATGAATTAAAAAAAATTAAAGAACCACTTAAATTAACAGTTGATACAGATATTCAATTTTTAATCCGAGAAGAATTATTAAAGTTTCAAAAAATATTTAGAGCCAAAGGTAGTGCGGCAATTTTAATGGATGTAAATAATGGAGACATAATTTCAATGGTTTCGTTGCCAGATTTTAATCTAAATAAAAGAAAAACAATTAATGATGTAAATTATATTAATAGAGTCACAAAAGGTGTTTATGAATTTGGCTCAGTTTTTAAAACTTTTACAGTTGCTGCTGGTTTTAATGAAGGTCTTATAGAGCCCAATACAGAATACTTAAATTTGGAAAAGCAACTACCTTGTGATAAATTTATGATTAGAGAGTATAGTGACAAAACGCCAACCGATCTTACTGTTGAGCAAATCTTGATTAAATCTGGAAATATTGGATCTGTTAAAATAGTCCAAAAAGTCGGAGAAGAAAAATTTAAAGCCTTTCTAGAAAAAATTGGATTACTAAGTAGAATAAAATTTGATATTGAGGAAGTTGGTGACCCAATCTCAATTAATTGGGGGAAATGTAAGTTAGCAACAGCTTCTTATGGTCATGGCATCACAACCACACTTTTACAATTAGCCAAAGGTTATGCAATAATTACAAATGGCGGATTTGATATTGAACCAACTATAATCAAGAAAGAGATAAATAAAAATCAAAAAAGAAAAAAGATTTTAAATGAAGGTGTTTCAAATAAAATGAATAAAATTTTAAGGAAAATTGTTGTCAATAAAGAAGGTACTGCAGAACTAGCAAATGTAAGTGGTTATGATGTTGGTGGTAAAACTGGAACGGCTCAACAATCTAAAGACGGTAAGTATTCAAGAGCTAAAATAAACACATTTGTAGGAATATTTCCATCAATAAAACCAAGATATACACTAATAGTTATGTTGGATGAGCCAAAGACTAACAGTGAATATATTTATTATTATAGAGACGGTAAACAACCGACTAAAGGAACTCCTTATAATACTGCTGGATGGACATCAGTAGAGGTAGCAGGAAAAATTATAGAAAAAATTGGGCCTATTTTAGCCATAAAATATATGGAAGTTAATTAATCCATGCAAATTGGTAATTACTTTAAAAAAACTAATCTAAATTATAAAGATCATTATTTTTCAGGTCTTTGTTTTAATAGTCTAACTTGTAAAAGAAATGATATTTTTTTTGCAATAAAGGGAAATGAAATAGACGGAAATCACTATATTAAAAGTGCCATTAGAAATGGTGCAAGAACAATTATATCAAATCAAAAATATCAGGGATTAAAAAATAATATACTATATATTAACTCTACAAATGTTAGAAAATCATTAGCAGAAACTGTATTTAAAACGTCTAAGATTAAACCAAAAAATTTAATTGCAGTAACAGGAACAAATGGCAAATCTTCAATTGCAGATTTTTATTTTCAAATATTAAAGTTAAATAAAAAAAAAGTAGCTTCAATTGGAACATTGGGGGTCCAAACAATTTCTAAAAAGATACATGTATCAAATACCACATTAGATCCTATTAAATTAGCAAATTGCTTAGAAAAATTAAAAAAAGAAAAAATTAACAATGTAATATTAGAGGCATCAAGTCATGGACTCAAGCAGAATAGGTTGGATGGATTAATGTTTAAAATTGGTATTTTTACTAATTTATCTCATGACCATCTTGATTATCATAAAAACTTAAAGAATTATTTAAAATCTAAATTATACCTGTTTGAAAAATTACTTAATAAAAACTCTAATGTAATTACCGATATTGAAATTCCTGAGTACAAAAAAATTAAAAAAATATCATTAAGAAGAAAACTGTGCATAAATACAATATCAAACCATAAGAGTAGCTTAAAAGTAGTTTCACATAAATATTTAAATAACAGGCAATTAATTAAAATTAAATATAAAAATAAATTCTATAATTTTGAAACAGATTTAATAGGAAAAATCCAAATAAAAAATATTTTAATGGCAATGATTGCCGCAGAAAAAAGTAATCTTAAATTTAAAAAAATAATAAACATAATTAATAAAATTAAACCAGTTGATGGAAGATTAGAAAAAATTGGAATACTAAAAAATAATTCATCTGTAATTTTAGATTATGCACATACTCCAGATGCATTAAAAACATGCTTAGAAAACTTAAAAGAACAATTTAAAGATAAGAAAATCAATATAGTTTTTGGTTGCGGAGGTAACAGAGATCAATCTAAGAGGCCAAAAATGGGAAAGATTGTTAATTATTATTGTGATAAAATTTATTTAACGGATGATAATCCGAGGAAAGAAAATCCCAAAAAAATAAGAGATGAAATAAAAAAAAAAATAAATATAAAAAAACTTAATGAAATATCTAATAGAGCAACTGCAATTCAAAAAGCAATAGAAGATTTGAAAACGGGTGAAATTTTAGTAGTAGCAGGAAAAGGCCATGAAAAAATTCAAGATTATGGAAACGTAAAAAATTTTTTTTCGGACAAAAAAAATATATTAAAAAATATAAAAATTAAAAATAAAAATTTATCAAATAACCCAAAAATTAATATATTAAGAGAAGCAAGTAATTCAAATAATTTTAATTTAAAAACAAAAATTAAAAAATCATTAATTAATTCAAAAGAAATAAAAAAAGATGATATATTTTTTGCAATCAAAGGAAAAAAAAAAAATGGAAATCAATTTGTAAAGGAAGCTTTCGATAAAGGGGCCTCTTTAGCAGTGGTTAATAAAATAGAAAAATTGAAAAGTATTTCCAAACAAATTAAAGTAAAAAATACCTTAAAATTCTTAACAAAAATATCATCTGTTTTAAGAGAAAATTCTTTAAGTAAAATTATTGCAATTACGGGAAGTTGTGGAAAAACTTCATTAAAGGAATTAATTGGTAAAACCCTAAAAAAAATTAGTAAAGTCACTTATTCGCCAAAATCATTCAATAATAAATTTGGAGTTCCATTAAGTTTATTTAATCTAAGAAAAAAAGATGATTTTGGTATTTTTGAGATTGGTATGGATAAAAAAGGTGAAATAGATTCTTTATCAAAAATTATTAAACCTGATGTTGGAGTTATTACAAATGTTTCATATGCGCATGCAAAAAATTTTAAAGATATAAAACAAATTGCTTTAGCAAAATCAGAAATTATACATAATATAAAAGAAAATGGATCATTGGTTTTAAATGCAGATGACCAATTTTATAATTTTCACAAAAAAATAGCTTTAAAAAGAAAACTGAGAATTTACTCTTTTAGTATGAAAAAAAAATCTGCAGATATCAAATTTAATTTTATAAAGAAAGAAGGTAAAAAATATAAAATTTTTATTAATATAAATAGCAAGAAGATCTATTTCTATATTTCTTCAAATTTTGAAAATAATATAAAAAATTTGTTAGCAACATTGACAATTATTAAAATTTATAAAGATATTAATAAATTAGATAAAAATATTTTTTATAAACAGCAAATACTCAAAGGTCGTGGAGACATCTCAAAAATTAAAATTAATAATAAAAATATTTATTTAATTGATGAAAGCTATAATTCAAACCCTTTATCATTAGATTCCGCAATAAAAAACTTTGACATGATTAAAGTAAATAATTCTAAAAAACATTTAATTTTAGGAGATATGCTTGAACTAGGTAAACACTCAAAAAAACTACATTCAGAAATTAGTAGTACTATAAATAGAAGCTCAATCAACAGTATTAATGTTATTGGTAAACATATTGTTGAAACCTATAAAAATATTAATAAAAATAAAAAAGGTCTTATTTTAAAAAAAAAATCTCAAATAATTGATTTGATTAAAAACAATATAAATAATAATGATTACTTAATGATTAAGGGTTCAAATTCTACGGGACTTAATAAATTAACTAACGCTTTGAAGACAGGGAGAATGAATGCTTTATAACCTAATTTTAAACTTTGTAGATCAATACACGTTCCTTAATGTTTTTAAGTATCTTACCTTTAGAACAGGTTTGGCAATGTTTACATCTATGGTAATAGTATTATTAATAGGAACTCCATTTATTAATTTTTTTTCTGTTAAACAAATTTTAGATCCAATAAGGGAAGACGGGCCAGCCGAACATATTATAAAAAAAATAGGCACACCAACCATGGGAGGTGTGTTAATTCTTATAGGTTTATTTTCAGGAATTCTTTTATGGGGAGATTTATCCAGTAACTATATTTGGTTTTTAATTTTTATTGTTACAAGTTTTGGAATTTTGGGCGCGTATGATGATTATAAAAAAATTAAATATAAAAATTCATCAGGTATTTCATTCAGATTTAAAATTATTTCACAAATATTGATAGCAATAATGGGTATAGTTTTATTGAGTTACTTTTCTAATCATAAAGAATTAACAAATTTATACTTTCCTTTTTTTAAAAATATAATAATAAATCTTGGGTGGTTTTTTATACCATTTTCAGTTTTTATAATTGTAGGATCATCAAATGCTGTAAATTTAACAGATGGTCTTGATGGATTAGCGACTGTGCCAGTCATATTGGTCGCAGGGTGCTTCGCATTTATTAGTTATATTACTGGTAATATAGTTTTTTCAAGTTATTTGCAGATACCTTACATTGAAGGAGTTGGTGAAGTATCTGTATTTTGTGGATCTATCATAGGAGCATGCCTTGGGTTTTTGTGGTTTAACGCACCACCAGCAAAAATTTTCATGGGAGACACAGGATCACTTGCACTTGGCGGGTCTCTTGGAGCTGTTGGAATAATTACAAAACATGAAATAGTGTTAGCAATTACAGGGGGATTATTTGTACTTGAAGCAGTTTCTGTAATTGTTCAAGTTATTTCTTACAAATTAACAGGAAAAAGAGTTTTTATGATGGCGCCAATTCATCATCATTTTGAAAAAAAGGGCTGGGCAGAATCTACAGTAGTTATTAGATTTTGGATTATTTCTATAATTCTTGCCATGATTGGGTTAGCAACATTAAAAATAAGATAATGTTAAAAAATTCAAAA
>CAJQSH010000038.1 GCA_905612505.1 uncultured Candidatus Pelagibacter sp.
TATAAAGGAAACTAATGGTACTAAAATTATTATAGCCCAAATTAATATTGAACCTGTTACATTTTCATTTTTTTTCTTGCTAATTTTAAGAGTCAAAACTCCACCCACAACATAGCAGGTTGATCCAAGTAAAATTAATAATGCAGAAATAAAATTATTATCATTAATTAAAAGATTGTCTGAAAATAAATAAATAATTCCTGAAAAGCCAATCAGTATTCCAAATGTTTTAGTAAAGTTAAATTTTTCACTTTTTGTGAAAAAATGTCCTAATATTGTTGAACTTAGAGGTGTGGTTGACATTAAAATTGCAGCTAAGTTACTTTGAACAGATTTAACGCCATAAGCTATTAAAAAAAAAGGAGCAACTAGATTGATAAATCCTATTATTGCAAACCAATACCAATCTTTTGAAAATGCCTCTATCTTAATTTTTTTATAACAACATAATAATAATACCGGTATAGAACCAAAAAACACTCTCAAAAAGGCGATTGTAATTGGCCCAAAAGATTCTGTTGCAATTTTAATATTAAAAAATGCCGAAGCCCATATTAAAGCTAAAATAACTAAGAGGGTATAATCGATTAATTTTGGTTCTCTCACTCTATTATATCCTCAATTTTTCCATTAGTTATCTTTTGAATATTAATGAAATTGATTTTAAAAACACAGTTAGGATGTCCTGCCGCTGCAAAGAGATCATTAAATCTTTTTAAAGATTTATCTATAATGATTTCTATTTTATTTACATGACCCACCGGTGAAACTCCACCTATGATATATCCAGTTTGAGTTTTAACTTCTTCTGGGGATGCCATTGAAACACTTTTTTTATTTGTTATTTTTTTTAATTTATTTAAAGAGCTTCTCTTGTCCCCTGCAACTAAACACAAAATAAAACTATCTTCAGTTTTAAATAGCAAACTCTTAATAATTGCACCTACATCACAACCTAAAGCTGTAGCAGCATCTTGTGCTGTTCTTGCTGAATTTTTTAAAACAATAACCTTTAAAGATTGATTAAAATCTTTAAGAAATTTTTCTGCTCTTTTAACTGGTTCTTTATCTAATAAGCTCATATTTCAACTAACAATTGATTGCTAATCTAGCAAATAATAGTGTAATTCATATGTAAAAAACGCATAGGTGATATTTATTAATCAAGCAATATTATTTGAAAAACATTTGTTAATAATGAGAAATAAAATTTAAAAAGGGAGAAATTATGAGCGCCAGCAATGTATTAAAATTTATCAAAGAAAAAGAAGTTGAGTTTGTTGATTTAAGATTTACCGATACAAGGGGAAAACTTCAGCATTTAACGTTGGATTCAACTATTGTTAACGAAGAAATGTTAAACGATGGTGTATTTTTTGATGGTTCGTCTATCGCTGGTTGGAAGGCTATTAACGAGTCTGATATGATTTTAAAGCCTGATACTTCAAGAATGATTATGGATCCTTTTACATCCCATAATACATTGATACTTTTCTGTGACATTTTAGATGCTGTTAAGAGAATTCCTTATGAAAGAGATCCGAGAGGAATTGCTAAAAAAGCTGAAGAATATTTAAAAGCATCAGGAGTTGGTGATAAAGCATTTTTTGGTCCTGAACCAGAATTTTTTGTATTTGATGATGTTAGAATTAATAATGATCCTAATAATACCGGTTTTAAAATAGATAGTAAAGAAGGCCCTTATAATTCAGGCACTGAATATGCTAATGGAAATATGGGGCATAGACCTCCAGTTAAAGGTGGCTATTTTCCAGTACCTCCAGTCGATAGTGAACAGGACATGAGGGGTGAATACTTAAAAAGTTTAAAAGAAGTAGGAATCAAAGTAGAAAAACATCACCACGAAGTAGCACCAAGTCAACATGAACTTGGAATCGTTTTTGGAACTTTAGTTGACACAGCAGACAATGTTCAGCTCTATAAGTATGTAGTTCAAATGGTATCTCATTCTTTTGGAAAGACTGCAACATTTATGCCAAAACCTGTTGCTGGTGATAATGGTTCAGGAATGCATATTCACCAATCTATTTGGAAAGGTAAAACACCTGTTTTTTCTGGTGATGCTTATGCCGGATTATCAGAAACTGCGTTACATTATATTGGTGGAATTCTAAAACATGCTAAGGCAATTAATGCTTTTGCAAATTCTACTACAAATAGTTACAAAAGATTAATTCCAGGGTTTGAAGCTCCAGTTCTTTTAGCTTACTCAGCAAGAAACAGATCTGCTTCTTGTCGAATACCTATTACACTAAGTAAAAATGGTGCAAGGTGTGAAATAAGATTTCCAGATGCTGCTGGAAACCCCTACTTAACTTTTGCTGCTATGCTTATGGCTGGTCTTGATGGAATTAAGAATAAGATACATCCAGGTGAATCTTTTGACAAAGATCTTTATGAATTGCCACCTGAAGAAGTTAAGAACATCCCAACTGTTTGTGGTTCTCTAAGAGAAGCTATGGAAAATTTAGACAAAGATAGAGAGTTTTTAACAGAAGGCAGTGTATTTACTGACGATCAAATTGATGCTTACATTGCATTAAAATTTGAAGAGATACATAAGTTTGAGCATGCTCCTCATCCTATAGAGTTTGAGATGTATTACAGTAGTTAAAAATAATTACTGTCTAGTTTTAGCTATTGTATCTTTGTTAATTCCCTTTTTAACAACGTAATCCTGCGTGCCGTTAGCACCAGTGTTTACTTCTGTTCGAAGAGTCTTGAAAAATGTTCTTTCTTTTAATGACTTTTCTAAAGATTTAACAAGGTTTTTAAATTCAAACTTATTCATATAGGTTTTATATACTAGATATGCAATTTATGCAATACAGCTATACTCAAAATGGGTGCTATACCTTAAAGGACTCTCCACACCCACACCTTTCCGATTCATTAGGGTTATTAAATACAAATGAAGATGAAAATTCCTCTTTTTTGTAGTCCATTTCAGTTCCAAGTAGATACATTACTGCAGCAGCATCAACGAAAACCTTAACACCTTTGTCTTCAATAACTTCATCAGTTGGATTAATTTCTTTTGCATATTCCATGACGTAGGACATTCCTGCACATCCACCAGATTTAACAGCAACTCTTACACCAATAGAACTCAACTCTATACCAGACATGATTTCTTTAATACGACTTGCAGCATTATCACTTAATTTGATTATAGGATTCATTATAAATTTAACTCCAATTTAGCTGCTTCAGACATCATTGACTTTTCCCAAGGTGGTTCAAAAACTAAATCAAGATCAACTTTTTCAATACCTTGAACCTGCATAGCACTATCTT
>CAJQSH010000039.1 GCA_905612505.1 uncultured Candidatus Pelagibacter sp.
AAAGTAGAAAAATTACTGTTGAGGTTGACAAAATAAATCAACTTAAGAAAATAATGGGTTTAAAATTTGATACAGTTTTGTTTGACAATATGAATATTAAAAACCTTAAGATTGGTATCAAATTAGCAAAAAAATATTATAAAACTGAAGCTTCTGGAAATGTTAATTTAAAATCAATTAAAAAAATTGCAGCTACAGGTGTTAATAGAGTTTCAATTGGTAGTATTACTCATAGTGTTCCTGCTGTGGATTTAAAATTAGAAAGTTAATTTTTTTTAGATAATTCTGCTTGTGCGGCTGCTAATCTTGCTATTGGAACTCTATAAGGAGAGCAAGAAACATAGTCTAAACCTGCATTAGCACAAAAGTGGATACTTTTAGGGTCACCACCGTGTTCCCCACAAATTCCAAGTTTAATTTTTTTGTTTTGTTTCCGTCCTTTTTCAACTGCAATTTCTATTAAATCACCTACACCATCATCAATTGAAATAAATGGATCGATAGAAAAAATATTATTTTCAAGATAGTCGTTTAAAAACTTACCACTATCATCTCTACTTAAGCCAAATGTTGTTTGAGTTAAATCGTTAGTACCAAAACTAAAAAATTCTGCGTGTTTTGCTATATCGTTTGCTTTAATAGCTGCTCTTGGTAACTCAATCATAGTTCCAACTAAATAATCAATTTTAACCTTCTTGTCTTTTTGAACTTCTTTCGCAACTCTTACAACCAAATCTTTCATTATTCTTATTTCAGCTTCAGTTGATACTAGTGGAATCATGATTTCTGGAAATGCTGATTTAATTTTTTTAATTTTAAGTTCTGATAGGGCTTCAAAAATTGCTCTACACTGCATTTCATAAATTTCTGGAAATGAAATACCTAATCTACACCCTCTATGGCCAAGCATTGGGTTTTGCTCGTGTAGTTCATTAATTCTAGATTCAATTTCTTTTAAAGGAAGACCTACAACTTTTGCAATATCACTAATTTCTTTTTCAGTTTTAGGAAGAAATTCATGTAGTGGTGGGTCTAATAATCTTACAGTAACTGGGAGGCCATTCATTATCTTAAATATTTCAACAAAATCTTTTCTTTGATGTGGTAAAAGTTTTTCTAACGCTTTACTCCTATCTTCTGTTGTTTTAGATAAAATCATTTCTCTTACTGATAAAATTCTTTCTTCATCAAAAAACATATGTTCCGTTCGACAAAGACCAATACCCTCTGCTCCAAAGTCTCTTGCAGTTTTTGTATCTAGTGGTGTTTCAGAATTAGTTCTAACTTTTAATTTCCTAAACCCATCAGCCCAACTCATTAGTTTTGAAAAGTCCCCAGAAATTTCCGGTTTAACTGTTGCTACTTCCCCTAAAATAATTCTTCCAGTTGAGCCGTCAATTGTAATAATATCTCCTTCTTTAACTTCAATAGATGATGATGTTTTAAATATTTTAGCTTCATAATTAATATCAATTTCACTTGAACCAGATACACAAGGTCTTCCCATGCCTCTTGCAACAACTGCTGCATGACTGGTCATTCCACCTCTTGCAGTTAAAATTCCTTTTGCAGCATGCATACCATGAATGTCTTCTGGTGATGTTTCAACTCTAACCAGAATTGTGTCTTGCATCACATCATTTAATCTCTCTGCTTCTTCTGATGAAAAAACAACTTTACCACTTGCAGCACCCGGTGAGGCTGGCAAACCACTCGCTATAACATTTACTGAACTTTTTTCATCTAATGTTGGATGTAATAACGTATCTAAAGAGCTTGGATCTATTCTCATTACTGCTTCTTTTTTTGAAATTAATTTTTCTTTAACCATATCAACTGCAATCTTAACTGCAGATTTTGAAGTTCTTTTTCCAGACCTTGTCTGTAACATCCATAATTTATTATTTTCAACTGTAAACTCTACGTCCTGCATATCTTTATAGTGTTTCTCTAAAATTTTTAAAATTTTATCTAACTGTTTAAACACTTTCGGCATAGACTCTTCCATTGATGCCTCCTTTGCTTTTGCATCTATTCTTGCTTTTTTTGTTATGTATTGAGGAGTTCTTGTTCCTGCTACAACATCTTCTCCTTGAGCATTAATTAGATATTCACCATAAACTTCATTAACACCGTCAGACGGATTTCTAGTAAAGACAACTCCAGTTGCACAATCCTCCCCCATATTTCCAAACACCATTGATTGAACGTTAACAGCCGTTCCCCATTCAGCAGGTATTTGGTTTAATTTTCTATAAACTTTTGCTCTATTGCTTTCCCAAGATAAAAATACTGCACTAATCGCTCCCAGTAATTGGTCGTATATATTTTGTGGAAAATCTTTTTTAGTTTGATCTTTAACAACTTTTTTAAAATCGTTTATTAAACCTTCCCAATCGTTTTCATCTAAATTTGTATCTAAAAGAACTCCTTTAGTTAATTTATAATTTTCAATTAATTCCTCAAAATAATGACTTTCAACTCCCATTACAACATTTCCATACATTTGAATAAATCTTCTATAACTATCTTTAGCAAATCTCATATTTGAAGTTTTATTTGCA
>CAJQSH010000040.1 GCA_905612505.1 uncultured Candidatus Pelagibacter sp.
AATAAAATATCCAAAAATAATCTAGGTGCAATTACCGATGTTAGTGATCAGTTTGTAATGATTAATCTTACGGGTAAAAAAATATTTGATTTGTTAAGTACTGGTTGTCCTTTTAACTTTAATGAATTCAAAACTAAAAAAGGTGCAGTTGCACAAACATTACTACTTCAAATAGATGTGATAATTCATCTTAAGGAAATTAATACCGTAAATTTACTTGTTAAAAGATCATTTTCTGAGCATTTAATGTCATGGATTGACGATGCTGCGTCAAGGTTATAACGTCTAATCAAATCAAATAATTGCTATATGATCTGTATGAAAAAAATACTTTTAGTGGTGCTATTGGCACTTTTACCCTTGTCTATTAACGCAGAATCTAAACTTAATCAGATTTTATCATCTGGTGCGTTAAAAGTTGGAACTACAGGTGATTGGGATCCAATGAGTATGAAAGATCCAGCTACAAATAAGTACGTTGGTTTTGATATTGATGTCATGCAAGAGTTAGCTAAACATATGGGCGTAAAAGTTACTTTCATACCAACTGAGTGGAAAACAATAGTTTCAGGAATAGTATCTGGAAGATATGATATTTCAACAAGCGTTACTAAAACAGCAAAAAGAGCTTTAGTTGCCGGATTCACAAATTCTTATTACAAATATGGAACTGTTCCTTTGGTATTAAAAAAAAATCTAAAAAAATTTCCAACTTGGGAATCTTTAAATAACGAGAAAGTTACAATTGCAACTACCCTTGGAACATCTCAAGAAGAAAAAGCTAAAGAATTTTTTCCAAAATCTAAACTAAAATCAGTTGAATCTCCCGCAAGAGACTTTCAAGAAGTTTTATCAGGAAGAGCTGACGGTAACATTACAAGCTCAACGGAAGCAAACACACTTGTTATTAAATACCCTAAATTGGCAATCGTACAAGATGGTGAAAAAAATCCTGCTTTTTTAGCCATGATGGTTGATAAAAATGATCAAGTTTGGAATGATTATGTTAGTGAGTGGATTAAAAACAAAAAAGCCTCTGGTTTCTTTGATAATCTATTAATTAAATATAATTTAAAAAGCTTATAATCAATTAGATATTAATTCTTAACTCACTATAACTTTAAGAGTGAAAAATATTTTTTTTTTACTTTTAATTTTACCCCTCGCTTCTTGTAGTGATAATGACTTAGGCTGGTTTATTCTTTCACCCAATAATGTTGAAGGATTAACTAATCTAAAATTTTTATTAAGTGGTATGGGTGTAACAATTTACATCTCGGTTATTTCAATCGTTATTTCAATGGTATTGGGTTTCGTCGTTGCGATACCTTCTTTAGCTAAAAGTAAATTTCTAACCTATATAAATATTGGGTATGTTGAAGTCGTAAGAGCTATACCATTGTTAGTTTTAATTTTGTGGATCTATTACGGTTTACCTATAATGACAGGATTAAGCTTTAGTCCATTTGTTTCAGGAATTATAGCACTAGCAATAAGTGAAAGTGCCTTTCAAGCTGAAATTTTTAGAGCTGGAATTAATTCTATTAAGAAAGCTCAGTGGGAAGCTGGTTCATCATTAGGTTTAACTTTTTATAAAAGATTAAGACTGGTAATACTTCCACAGGCAATAAAAAATATTCTACCCGCACTTGGTAATCAATTTGTTTATGTTTTGAAAATGTCTTCATTAGTATCAATTATTGGAATTGCAGATCTAACACGAAAAGCAAATGAATTAGTTGTTTCAACCTATAGACCTCTTGAGATTTATACATTTTTAATTTTAGAATATTTAATTTTAATATTAATTGTTTCTTTCTTTGTAAGAAAATTAGAAAAAAAACTTGAGCAAGATGGTAATAATTAATGAATGAATTAAATAACGTTAATTATGATATTTCGTTTAGTGATGGAGTAGTCACATTTAAAAACATCAATACTACACTCAATTTTGTTAGATATAACGAGGAAACTGAAGTTGAGTATATTTTTGTTAATCCAATCTTCAGACGTAAAGGGCTTGCTAAAAAATTATTATAGATAGTGGAAGAAAAAACTAAGACCAAACCAAAAACACAGGATCCTATAAGTCCATTAGGTGAAAAACTCTTTAAAACTAGTAAAGAAGAGATTAATTAAAGTCCTGGGGCACCGGGTAACAGAACGCCCAAAATAATTTTAACTTTTGTTGATATATTTAATGGATATCAGCATATCTAAAAAATTTATTTTTTTATTAAATAATTTTTTTATTTCATTAATACCATTGCTTATTTGATCTTTATCAAGATTTACTAGACACGATATGTATCTCTGTTTTAACATTTGAATATATTTACTTTTAGTCATTGAAACTTTAAATTTAAATTTATCAATCTGACAGCCTATTAATAATTTTCTAGTAACTTTTATCATTCGTGAATCTCTTTCAAGACCTCTATTAAGTTTTTGCTTCATTAGTTTAAAACATGGAATTTCATTATTTTGTGTAACTAATGAAAATATAATTAATACTCCATTTTTCTTTAAGTTTTTTTTACAAATTTTTATTAATTTTGTTCTTTTATCTTTATTAAAAAAATGAAGTGTTTGCTTAATCATTATTAAATCAAATTTATTTTTACTTGATTTGAAAAATTTAAAAATATCCTCACTTCTAAAATCTATTGATTTATCAACATTTTTATGAATAACAGAATCAATACCAATTGGTATGTTAATTAGTTTAAGTTTTCTAGATAATGATCCAAAAATTTTACCCCTACCGCAGCCTATGTCTAATATTTGTGAAGTTTTATTAAGTTTCTTTTTTTTAAGTAAAAAATTATTAAATGAATTAATGTATGCTGAAGAGGATAACCATGTTTTGTTATCCCAATTTTTTAATGGTTTCATCTATTATTAGCTCTCCATACCCATGGATATTCGAATTTCATAGCCCATATTCCTAAATTATTATTTTTAGCAAATTCTTGATCTTTAGAAAACTTACCTTTTGAATAACGAGGCCAATCTAGAGCATAACCATTTCTAACCATATAGACTGACAAGCTTTCACCATTAATAAAACACTCTCCTATAGATCTTTTATATTTGTCCTTATTTTTCTCTAAAACACAATCAACA
Source organism: uncultured Candidatus Pelagibacter sp. (assembly GCA_905612505.1). Lineage (GTDB taxonomy): Bacteria > Pseudomonadota > Alphaproteobacteria > Pelagibacterales > Pelagibacteraceae > Pelagibacter. The sequence continues at coordinate 3,127 of CAJQSH010000040.1, forward strand.
GAGTTATTTCCTATTTTTTCTATCAATTTAGTTTTTGATATTTCTCCGCAAAAAATATTCTTTTCTTCTAATTTGCAGATTTGTTTTTTACCATTAAAGTAGCTTTCTGGAGCATCAATGCCACCAAATCTAATTTTTTCTCCATTTACCTTAATAGTATCTCCATCTGATATTTTGATGTCTTGAGATTTTACGTCATTATAAGTAAGAAAAAATACTAGTGTAGAAATACTAATAACTAAAATGGCTTTTCTTTTGTTTAAAAACATTATTTAAAAAATATCCAATGAATATGATTAATACAATACCTATAAACCAATTGGTTGCCATTACAGTATAAAATATATCCGCATAATCCCCACCTCTAATATTAATTACATACCAAAGAGACAAAAAAGGTAACGCCGATAATCTTAAAACACTTAAATAAAGACTATAAATAGGTTTTTTAACAGCTTGAAATACAGCTGTAGTTATAAAGAAGACAGGATAAACGGGTGCAATTAATGCTGCAATTTTTAAATATATGGCACCATGAAATATAGCTTCTTGGTTATCCGTGAATTGAGATACAAAAAACTCTGCACCAAAAAATAATATAACACCAGCTATAGACATAAAAGATGATCCAAACAATAAAGCTTTAGAATAAAGCTCTCTTATACGATCATAATTTTTAGCACCAAAATTTTGTCCACCAATAGATAAAACAGCTGTATTTAGTCCAATAACTGGTAATAAAAAAACTTGCTCTACTCTTAGAGCTGCACCATAACCAGCCGTTGCAAGATCACCAAATTGACCAATAAAATATAAAATATTAAAAATACCTACACCAATAAATAACATGCTAATCATAATGGGTAGTGCTTGAGTAAACAATTCTTTTAATAATATCAATTTAGGAATAAAGCATTTAATCGATAAATACTTTTTCAATTTACATGAGTTGATTTTATAAGCTAAATAAAAAGTACCTACTGACTGAGCAATTACAGTTGCTATAGCAAGACCACCTATACCGTAAGCTGGAACAATTCCATATCCCCAGATAAATAAAGGATTTAAAAATATGTTTAAAAAGAAACTAAATATTAAGACATTTCTATAACTTTTAGTATCTCCTTGAGCGTTCAAGGCTCCATTTAAAGAGATTTGAATCATAACAATGAAAGTACCGTAAAAAATTATATCTAAATATTCTCTAGTTAAAGCTATACCAGCAGCATCAGAACCCATTACCGTTAAAAGAAAATCAGATGCGTTTAATCCAAACAAGGTAACAACAATAGAGGTGATCAGTGCAAAGATTACAGATTGAGCTATTAACAATGAAGCTTTATTATTTTGTTTTGCACCTAGTAAATTACCAATACATGAGTTCGTTGCAGCACCAATACCAACACCAACAGCAATTATTACAAAATATATAGGAAATGATTTAGCAATTGCACCAATAGCTTCAGCAGAAATTCTACCGGCAAACCAAGTATCAACTAAATTATAAAATGTTTGAAATAATGAACCTACACTTGCTGGGATAGTTACTTTTCTAAGTAATTCCCAAATGGGATCTTTGGTTAATTTTAAGGCTTTAGACAATTATTTTTCCTATTTGAATTCTTTTTGAAATATATGCTTTGATCCACTCTTTTTAGCAAGAGTTATCTGTTTTTGCCTCATACGGAACCTACCCTTTTGAATTTCTGTTAAATTATCATGACAATTAGTGCATGAAACACCCTCTTCATATTTTTTAGATTTCTTATCCTTAGGTGAAACAGGTTTTCTACAACCACTGCACATTGAATAGGTACCGGTTACTAACCCGTGCTTTACACTGATTCTGTTATCAAAAACAAAGCATTCACCACTCCATAAACTCTCATTTTTCTTAACATTCTTTAAGTAGTTAAGAATTCCACCCCTTAATTGAAAAACATTTTTAAAGCCTTTTTTCTCTAAAAAAACAGAAGCTTTTTCACATCTAATTCCACCTGTACAAAACATGGCGATGGGTTTTTTCTTATCAAGTTTATTTAAGTATTTTGGAAATTCTCTAAAATTATCAACATCAGGGTTAACTGATTTTTTAAAAGTACCCACTTCATATTCAAATGGTTTTCTTGAATCTAATACTAATGTCTCTTTATCAGCAATAAGCTTATTCCATTTTTTTGGATCTACGTGGTTATTTTTGTTATTTTTTGAAGATAAAGTAAGTGTCATTGGAACAACTTCTTTTTTTATTTTAACTTTTGCTTTGTGAAAAGGTTGAAATTTACTTTTAGAAGAATTTTCACTATCAAACTTTTTAAAATCTAATGTCTTTTTAATCTTAGTAATTGCTGCTTTTAGACCAAGAGGTTTTCCAGATATTGTTGCATTAACACCTTCATTAGCAATAATAATAGTTCCTCTAATATTTTTCTTAACTAAAAGATCTTGCAATAAAACTTTATTTTTTTTTAATGATTTAATTTTTGTAAATTTGTAAAAGCCAAATACTTCAAACATTATAAAATTCTACAAACAGTCATCCCATCACCTAAAGGTACTATAATTTGTTCCACTCTTTTATCATTTTCAACATAAGCGTTAAACTCTCTGATATTTACTGTATATTTATCTAAATTATCCTCATCAGCAACTTCCCCATGCCACAAAACATTGTCAACAATAATTAAGCCACCCTTATCCATTAGATTTAAAGATCTTTCGTAATACTCTTTATAATTCATTTTATCGGCATCAATAAAAACCATATCAAATTTATTATTTTTTAATTCTTCTAAACTTTCGAGTGCAGGTTTTGTTATTGTTTTAACTTTATGACCCTGATTAGCTTTATTAAAAAAATTTATTGCAACCTTGTTAGTCTTTTCATTATTATCAAGCGCTACAAGTTTACCATTATCAGGTAAAGCTAAAGCTATAGAAAGTGCACTTAAACCGGTAAAAGTTCCAATCTCAAGTGCATTTTTAATGTTAGATGTTTTAATAATTAAATGTAAAAAATGACATTGAGATGTTGCTACCTGCATTCTCTTTTCATTTCCAAGTGTATTGTTATAATCGATTATTTCTTGTTGAATAGGATTTAGCTTTAAACTAAAATTATCTATATATTTTTGTAATTTTTCAGTGATTTCTAAGCTCCTACCCATAAAATTAAAGTTTCTTCTTTAATATCTCATTTATTAATTGGGGGTTAGCTTTACCACCTGAAACTTTCATTGCTTGGCCTACAAAAAAACCAAATAACTTTTCTTTTCCCTGCTTGTATTCAATGGCTTTTTCTCGGTTATCATTGATAATCTTATCAATTAAAGCCTCTAAAGCTTTAGGATCACTTTCTTGTTTTAAGCCTTTTTCTTCAACAATTTTTTGTGGATCCTGATCCCCATCCATCATTAATTCAAATATTGTTTTAGCTATTTTTCCTGAAATTGTTCCATTTTTAATTAAATTTATCAATTTTGATAAGTTTTTAGAGCTTATTGGACTTTGAGATATTTCTAAATTTTTATTATTTAAAACAGCAAATAATTCACTTGTAATCCAGTTAACTGCTAACTTAATATCTAAGTTCTTACCCATTTTTGCAACCACTTCTTCAAAGTATTTTGCCGTATCAATGTCAGATACTAATATTGTTGCCTCATAAGGAGACACTTTATACTTATCAATAAATCTTTTTTTCTTGTCATCTGGTAATTCTGGAATATCTGCTTTAAGTTTTTCGATAAACTCATCTGTTACTTCTAATGGTAATAAATCTGGATCTGGAAAATATCTATAATCATGAGCATCTTCTTTTGATCTCATAGATCTTGTTTCATTTTTTTTAGTATCAAACAATCTTGTTTCTTGATCAATTGTTTTACCCTCTTGGATTAAATCAACCTGTCTATTAGATTCATAATCAATAGCCATTTGCATAAATTTAATTGAGTTTACATTTTTGATCTCACAACGTGTTCCAAGTACATCGGAGCCTTTAATACGAACAGAAATATTAACATCAGCTCTTAAAGAGCCTTCCTGCATATTTCCATCACAAGTTCCTAAATATCTCATAATAGATCTTAATTTTTTTACATAAGCACTTACTTCATCTGGAGTTCTCATGTCTGGTTTGCTAACAATTTCCATTAAAGCTACACCCGATCTATTTAAATCAACTAAAGTATTTTGTGGATCCATATCATGAATACTTTTTCCAGCATCTTGCTCTAAATGCAACCTTTCAATACCGACTTCTTTAGGGCCATTTGGCATATCAAGGATAACCGTACCCTCTCCTACTATTGGAAACTTAAATTGTGAAATTTGATACCCTTGAGGAAGGTCTGCATAGAAATAATTTTTTCTATCAAATACAGATCTTTTATTTATTTGAGCCTTTAAGCCTATGCCTGTTTTGATTGCTTGTTTTACACAGTACTCATTAATTACTGGAAGCATTCCAGGAAAAGCAGCATCAACCAAACTAACTTGAGTATTGGGTTCTGCACCAAAAGTTGTTGATGAAGATGAAAATAATTTTGAGTTTGATGTAATTTGCGCATGTACCTCAAGACCAATAACTACTTCATAAATATTGTTATACCTTTCGATTAAATATTCTGAATTATCTTTTGTCATTTATTTAATCCACCAGTCAGTAATTTTATTTTTAAATTCAATTTTTTCTTCCATTGCGTAGGCAATGTTTAAAATATTTTGTTCATCAAAAGCTTTACCAATAATTTGCAAGCCTAAGGGATAACCTTTGGCATCTACTCCAGCTGGTATAGAAATAGCTGGTAATCCAGCTAAGTTTACAGGAACTGTAAAAATATCGTTTAAATACATTGAAACTGGATCGTTTGTTTTTTCACCAATTTTAAATGCAGCACTTGGCGTTGATGGAGTTATAATTGCATCAACTTTTTTATATGCTTCATCAAAATCATTTTTAATTAACTTTCTAACTTTTTGTGCCTTTAAATAATAAGCATCATAATAACCAGATGACAAAACATATGTACCAATCATTATTCTTCTTTGAACCTCTTCACCAAAACCTTCTGATCTAGTTTTTTCGTACATATCAATTAAGTTTTCGCCCTTTGATCTAAATCCATATTTAACACCATCATATCTTGCTAGGTTTGAAGAAGCCTCAGCAGGTGCCACTATATAATAAGTGGGTAAAGCATAATTTGTATGAGGTAATGAAATTTCAACAATTTTTGCACCACAATCTTTTGCATATTCAATTCCTTTGGACCAAAGATCTTCGATTTCTTTTGGCATTCCATCCACTCTATATTCATTTGGAATTCCAATTTTTTTACCTTTAATATTATTCGTTAATTCTTTGCTGTATGCATTTCTCTTAAAATCAATTGATGTTGAATCTTTGTCATCATATGTACTGATAATTTCTTGAAGTAGAGCGCAATCTTTTACATTTTTAGACATCGGCCCTGCTTGATCTAATGATGACGCAAAAGCAACAATACCATATCTTGAGCAGCTACCATACGTTGGCTTTAAACCTACTGTACCCGTAAATGAAGCTGGTTGCCTTATAGATCCACCAGTATCAGTTCCAATTGTAATAGGCGTTATATTGGCTGCTAGGGCTGATGCAGATCCACCTGAAGATCCGCCTGGTACTAAATCTTTATCAATCGGACTTTGAACATTTCCAAAAAAGCTTGTCTCATTAGAAGAACCCATTGCAAATTCATCACAGTTTAATTTACCGAGTAAAATTGCACCTTCATTCCAAATATTTTGGGTAACAGTCGACTCGTATGGTGGAATAAAATTATTTAAAATTTTACTACCCGCTGTAGTCTTTACTCCATTTGTGCAAAATAAATCTTTAACAGCCATAGGAATTCCTGGAAGCTTTAAATTAAAATTAGGTTTTTGATCAAAAGCTTTAGCTTTTAGCAGGGCATTAGAAAAGTCTTCTGTAATATAGGTATTTAAATTTCTAGATTTCTCTCCTCTATCAATAAAAGCTTTAGTAGTTTCTTCTGATGAAATTTTTTTATCTTTAATATTTTTAACTAAATCTACTAAAGTGAGTGAAATAATGTCTGACATTATTCAACTACCCTGGGTACAACAAAAAAATCTTTGTTTTCTTCTGGTGAGTTTTTTAATATTTGATCTCTAATATCTTTACTTTTAACCTCATCTGCTCTTAATTTTAACGTTGTCTCGGCAACAGAGGTTAGGGGCTCAACATTATCGGTGTTAAGTTCATTCAATTTTTCAATAAAATCAAATATAGAGTTCATATCTCCAGCTAATTTTTTAGCTTTTTCATCATCAATTGAAATTCTTGATAATTTAGATATGTGCTTTATTGTTTTAAGATCAATTGTCATGTGATAATTAAATATGTCGGCAAACTATCACTTAAGTATAAAATATACAATATGATCACTATTGAAGATTTTAAAATAAAACACTCAAATAAAGTAAGATTTATTGGTTTAGATTTGGGTTCTAAAAGAATTGGCGTGTCAATTTGTGATGAAAGGCAATCAATAGCCACACCCTTTAAAACCATAAATAAAACAAATACTAATGAGCTTATTCATCAGCTTAAAACCATTATTGAAGAAAATAATATTGGTGCGATCATTATAGGTAATCCAGTAAATATGGATGGTACACTAGGAAGATCAGCTCAATCTGTTAATGATGTTGCATCTAATATTTCTAAATCAATCGATCTACCAGTAATATTATGGGATGAAAGACTTTCAACTGTTGGTGCATTTAACCTCTCCAGCCTACTGGATGTTAATGTTTCTAAAAGAGTTAAAACTATTGATCAAAACGCTGCAGCTTTTATTTTACAGGGCGCTATAGACTATTTAAACAATTAATACTTGCCATAAGTACACTTAATAGTTATAGAGTTAATTTTAATGGCAATAAAAACAAATAAAGCTATTAAAATTTCTCAAAAACATCTTTTAGGTATTGAAGGTTTGTCAATTAATGATGTTAACCTTATCTTAGATGAATCTCAAATTTTTATAAAACTTAACAAAAGTAAAAATAAAAAATTAAATATCTTGAGTGGTAAAACTCAAATTAATTTATTTTTTGAACCTTCTACAAGAACCCAAAGCTCATTTGAATTGGCAGGAAAACGACTAGGCGCAGATGTAATGTCTATGAATATGTCAAATTCCGCTATCAAAAAAGGTGAAACACTTATTGATACAGCAATGACTTTAAATGCAATGCATCCTGATGTTATCGTTATCCGCCATCAAGACTCTGGAGCGTCCAATCTTCTATCTCAAAAGGTAAACTGTGCAGTCTTAAATGCTGGAGATGGCAGTCGCGAACACCCTACTCAAGCACTATTAGATGCACTAACAATTATTAATCGTAAGAAAAAAATAGAAGGTTTAAGAATTGCAATTTGTGGAGACATTGCTCATTCACGAGTTGCAAGATCAAACATATATCTTCTCAACATGCTTGGTGCAGAAGTAAATATTATAGCTCCTTCAAATTTAATGCCCAAAGAAATTGAAAAGTTTGGAGTTAATACGTTTACTGACATGAAAAAAGGATTAAAAGATTGTGATATTGTAATGATGTTAAGACTGCAAAATGAGAGAATGGCTAGCTCTTTTTTATCATCTAACCGAGAGTATTATGAATATTATGGATTAACACCTGATAAATTAAATCATGCTAAAGAAGACGCATTAATAATGCATCCTGGCCCAATGAATAGAGGAATTGAAATTGATACAAAATTAGCTGACGATATAAACAGAAGTGTAATTAAAGAGCAAGTTGAATTTGGTGTAGCAGTTAGAATGGCTTGTTTAAAAATTTTTTGTGAATAGATGAAAAAACAATATTTTATAAACGCAAATATAATGGACCCTCATAATTCACTTAATGAGAATGGTGGTTTAATCATTAGTGAAAATGGAACAATTGAAGCAATAGGTAAAAAAGTTAATTCTAACAATATTCCAGCACGTGAAAAGATTATAGATCTTAAAGAAAAATATATTTTTCCGGGTTTAGTGGACATGAGAGTATTTGCTGGTGAACCAGGATATGAGTATAAAGAAAACTTCAGAACTTTAAGTAATGCAGCGCTTGCAGGAGGTGTGACTTCGGTTGTAACAATGCCTAATACAGATCCTGTAATTGATAATGTTTCAATTGTAGATTTTTTAAAAAGAAGAGGCAGAGATAAATCTAAAATTAATGTTTTTCCAAGTGCATCATTAACAAAAAATATTGAAGGTAATAACATGACTGAATTTGGTCTTCTGCAAAATAAAGGCATAATTGCTTTTACAGATGGAACAAAGACTATTCAAAATACTCAATTAATGGTCCGTATAATGAATTCCGCAAAAGATTTAGGAACTCTTATTATGCAGCATGCTGAGGATTATGACTTAGCCAAAAATGGAATGATAAATTCTGGAATAGTTGCAACAAAACTTGGTTTATCTGGAATACCAGATGTTGCCGAACGAATAATAATCGAAAGAGATTTAACGCTGCTTGAAAATATAAAATGTAGATACCACATATCACAAATATCATCAGGAAAATCAGTTGAAATAATTAAAGAAAGAAAGGAAAAAGTTAAATTTACTACTGGAGTTTCTATTAATAACTTATCACTAAATGAAAATGATATTGGAGATTTTAGAACATTTTTAAAATTATCTCCTCCTCTTAGAAAAGAAGAGGATAGAATAGCTCTTGTTCAGGGATTAAAAGACGAAACTATTGACGTAATTGTTTCAGATCACAAGCCAGAAGATGAAGAGCAAAAAAGATTAACATTTGCACAAGCCTCAACAGGAGCATCAGGTATAGAAACTTTACTATCTTTAAGTTTAGAATTATATCATAATGATTCACTAAAACTAGAAACGATCATTAAAGCTTTAACATCTAATCCTGCAAAAATTTTGAAAATAAATAAAGGTAATCTCTCAATTGACAATGATGCTGATTTTTGTATTGTAGATTTAGAAAAACCTTGGATTGTTAAAAAAGAAAAATTAATCTCAAAATCAAAAAATACATCTATAGAAAATAAAAAATTACAAGGCAAAGTGACTAATACATTTGTAAAAGGTGAGGAATTATTTAAGTTATAATAATGGAATATTTAATCATTACATTTGGAGCCTATTTGTTAGGATCAATACCTTTTGGATTTATACTTACAAAAATGTTTTTAAAAAAAGACATTAGAAATATTGGTTCTGGAAATATTGGTGCAACTAACGCTCTTAGAACCGGAAATAAGTTAATTGGATATGCTACATTAACACTAGATATCACCAAAGCAATGGTTCCAGTAATTTTTATTAAATTAAATTACCCTGAATATATTTTTATTACTTCTTTGAGTGTTTTTTTAGGGCACGTATTTCCTATATGGCTTAAGTTTAAAGGAGGCAAAGGTGTTGCCACTTATTTGGGTATACTATTTTCTATAAATTTAATTTATGGTTTTATTTTCATTGTTGTATGGATTTTTACATTTATAATTTCAAAATACTCTTCTTTATCATCAATCGTTGCAAGTTTATTGGTCCCAATTTACATATTATTATTTGAAAATTATAATTCACTATTTTTTATAATAATGTTTGTTTTGATATTTTATACACATAGAAAAAACGTCAAACGCTTGAAAAATAAAGAAGAAAGCAAGACTAAAATTTATTGATTTGACTATCAAAAACTTTTGAGTAGTTTGTTAAATAATGAATCTAGTCATAGTAGAAAGTCCAGCAAAAGCTAAAACCATTAATAAATACCTAGGCGATAATTATATAGTTCTAGCTAGTTATGGACATATAAGAGACCTTCCATCAAAAAATGGATCTGTTGATCCAGATAATAATTTTAAGATGGAATGGGAGGTTGATAGTTTTTCAAAAAAATACTTAAAAGAAATTACAGATGCTGCAAGAAATTCTTCAAAAATTATATTAGCTACTGACCCCGACCGTGAGGGGGAAGCAATTGCCTGGCATGTTAAAGAATATTTAAATGAAAAAAAATTAATTAAAGGGAAACTCGTAGAAAGGGTTGTTTTTAATGAAATAACTAAAAAAGCTGTAATTTTTGGTATTGAAAACCCAAGACAAATAGAGCAATTATTAGTAGATGCCTATATGGCCAGAAGAGCTCTTGACTATTTAGTTGGTTTTAATATTTCGCCAATACTTTGGACTAAATTACCAGGATCAAAATCTGCAGGACGCGTCCAGTCTGTTGCACTAAAGTTAATCACCGAAAGAGAACATCAAATTGAATTATTTAACCCTGAAGAGTTCTGGACCTTAAGTGTTAATTTTAGTGATACTAATAAAAATCAAATATTAACTAGCATCTCACTGCTTAACGGTTCAAAAATAGAAAAATTTTCTTTTAAGAGTAAGATTGAAATAGATAAAGCAATAGAAGAGGTAAAATCTAAAAAATTTAAAATTACCGACATATCAAGTAAAATTGTAAATAGAAACCCCTCTGGGCCCTTCACAACATCAACGTTACAACAAGTTTCATCTGGTAGATTAGGATTTGGTGCATCACGTACAATGCAGATTGCTCAAAAATTATATCAAGGAATTGAAATAGAAGGTGAAACTATTGGATTGATTACATACATGAGAACAGATGGTACCAACTTATCAATTGACGCTGTAGATTCATTTAGAGAATATATTAAAAATGAATTTGGAGAAGGGTATGTACCTGAAACACCATTAAATTATACTGGTAAAAAAGCTAAAAATGCACAAGAGGCTCATGAAGCTATTAGGCCCACAGATATAATGAGAATTCCAGATACTGTTAAAAAATACTTAAGCACAGATCAACATAAGTTATATGATTTAATTTGGAGTAGAGCCCTGTCTTCACAAATGGAATCAGCAAGGTTTGATAGAAACACAATTACACTATCAACAGAAGATAATGATACGATTTGTAAGGCCAGTGGATCTGTTATTAAATTTGATGGCTTCTTAAAGATAATGAAGGACAATAAAAAAGATGGTGATGAGGAAACACTTCCAGAAATGTCAAACGGACCAGTTAATATAGAGACACTTTTAGATGAACAGCATTTTACTCAACCTCCACCAAGGTATTCAGAAGCAAGTTTGGTTAAAAAATTAGAAGAGCTAGGAATAGGAAGGCCCTCAACTTATGCAAGCATCATCTCAGTTATATCAACAAGAGGTTATGCTGAGGTTATTAACAAAAGATTTTACCCTACAGATAGAGGGAAATTAATATCTGCTTTTCTTGAAAAATTGTTTTCAAAGTATGTAGATTATAACTTTACAGCCAGTCTAGAAAATCAACTAGACGAAATAACCACTGGTAAAGAAGGATGGATAAAAGTTTTGGAAATGTTTTGGAAAGACTTCAATAAAAATGTTTTAGAAGTTAAGAAAAAAAGAACTAGGGAAGTTTTAGATTTATTAAATGACAGTTTGGGAAATTTAATTTTTGAAAGAGGAAAAGATGGTAACGTTGATAGAAAATGTCAATTGTGTGATAGTGGGTCTTTAAGCTTAAAAAATAGTTTTAGAGGTGGGGCATTTATAGGATGCTCTAATTACCCTGAATGTAAATTTACAAGACCTCTTTCCAAGCAAAAAGCAGCTGCACAATCTCAACTTGCAGAACCAAAATTTATTGGACAACATGAAAATGGTAATGAAATGTATTTAAAAAATGGAAGATTTGGTCCTTATATACAGTATGAGAAAATTGAAGAAATAAAAGAAGAAATAGCCGAAATTAAAAAAAAAAAGAAAAAAGCAAAAAAAAAAAAATTAGACAAAAAAGAAAATAATTACAAAAATGTGTCAATACCAAAGGGTATAACATTGGAAAGTGTCGATATTGATAGAGCAAAATTTCTTTGCTCACTCCCAAAGATCTTAGGTATTAACCCAGAAAATCAAAAAAATATAATATTAAACTCAGGTAGATTTGGACCATATTTAAAATGTGAAAACAAGTCAGCTAAAATTGAAAATGTAGAAGAAATCTTTTCAATTGGTTTAAATAGAGCAATCATTTTAATAGCAGAGGCAAAACCTGGAAGAATGTCATCATCAATAATTAAAGATCTTGGTGAACACCCCAAAGATAAAAAGGCAGTAAGAATCATGAAGGGCCAGTATGGTCCTTATATAAAATATAAATCTTTAAATGCAACAATACCAGAGGAAAAAGACCCTCTAGAATTAAATATGGACGAAGCCTTAATATTGATTGAGAAAAGAAAAGAATACGATAAAATAAAGAAAAATAAAAAAAAGAAAAAAAAATGAAAAAAATATTCCTAATATTAATAACTTTAACACTAACCGCATGTGGAACAGTGAGTGATATGACTAAATCTGTAAAAGGAAAAATGAAAAATTTAGGAAAAAATCCTTGTTACGACAAAGAAACAAATACTACCAAATTGTTTTGTAAAAAATAATGTCATTTGAAGATAAAATTAAAGAGTTAAATATTACTCTGCCAAAAGCTGCAGATCCTGTAGGTTCGTATGTTGCATCAAAAATTACTAATAATATGCTTTTTATTTCAGGTCAAATTTCAATATCCGAAAAAGGAGAGTTAATAAAAGGTAAATTAGGTAAAGATTTAGACACGGCTGCAGGATATGAAGCGGCTAAAAGATGTGGCTTAAGTATAGTTGCTCAGGCTAAAAAGGCCTGTGACAATGATTTGTCCAAAATAAAATCATGTATTAAATTAACTGGTTTTGTTAATTCCACAGAAGATTTTATTGAACAACCAAAAGTTATTAATGGCGCTTCAGATTTAATAGCTTCTATATTTGGAAATTCTGGAATGCACACAAGGGCTGCTGTCAGTACAAATAGTTTGCCATTGGGCGTCTCTGTTGAAGTTGATGCTATATTTGAAATAAATTAACGACCAACTCCGAAATAATTAATATTTAATTTCTTCATTTTAATTGAAGAATAGATATTTCTCATGTCAAAAATTATACTTTTTTTATTTTTTACGAGTAATTTAAAATTTATAGATTTAAAATCATTCCATTCTGTATGAATAATTATTAAATCAGATTCTGCTATTGCAGATTTAATATCTTTTGAACATATTACGTTTTTATATTTTACAAATTCTCTTTTAAGACCTGTCGGGTCATAATAATTAACTTTAGCGCCTTTTTTAATTAAAGAAGGGATCATAAGCAGGGTTGAAGAATCTCTCATATCATCAGTATTAGCTTTAAATGTAACACCTAGGAAGCATATCTTCTTATTTTTTATTTTTCCTTTTAATATTTCACTAACTCTTTTTAATAAAATTGAGGATCGATTTTTATTGGATTTAATTACACTTTTAATTACTGATAAGTTTATATCATATTGATTTGCTGTTGTAATTATAGCTTTTGTATCTTTTGGAAAACAAGACCCACCATAAGCAGGTCCAGCTCTTAAAAAACGACCACCTATTCTTTTATCTAAGCCCATACCAATCGATATATCTTCAACATTTACATTAATTTTTTCGCATAAGTTAGCAATTTCGTTTATAAAGGTAATCTTTGTTGCTAAAAATGCATTAGAGGCATACTTAATTAGCTCAGCAGCTCTTCTTGAGGTGTTGATATATTTTGCACCTTTTGAAATTAATGGTGAATAAAGATTTTTAAGAATTTGATTTGCTCTCCTATCAGCTGTACCAATAACCACTCTATCAGGGTAACTAAAATCTCTTATAGCCTCACCTTCTCTAAGAAATTCAGGATTAGAAACTACAGAAAATAACTTTTTAGTTTTTTTTTGAGAAATTATTTTTTCAATTTCGTCACCCGTCATAACAGGTACAGTTGATTTTGTAATAATAATTTTAAATTTTGAAATTGAATTTCTTATTTCTTTTGCAACATTGTAAACCTGACTTAAGTCAGCAGCATTACTTTTTTTTTTTGTTGGTGTACCTACACAAATAAATATAATATCAGATCTTGATACTGACATTTTTAAATCTGTAGAAAATTTTAATCTACCATTTTTATAATTTTTTATAACAAGTTCTTCTAGCCCAGGTTCATAAATTGGAATAATACCTTTTTTAAGATTCTTAATTTTATTAAGATCACGATCAACACATATGACATCATTGCCGAAATCAGAAAAGCATACACCACTAACAAGACCAACATAACCGGTTCCAATCATACATAATTTCATAATTTAGCAATCTCCAGTGATGATTTAATATATCCATTCATAGTACCGCAATCTAAATATTTTCCTAAAAAATTATGACCAATAAATATTTCATTATCATTTATTAATGACTGGATCGCATCTGTAATATGTATCTCTCCACCTTTTCCAGGTTTTTGATTAGTTAATTTTTTAAAAATTGTTCTTGGTAAAATATATCTTCCTATGACAGCGTTGTTAGATGGTGCTTGATTTGGATTTGGTTTCTCAACAACACCTTTAATTAAAAAATTATCCTTGTTAATCTTTTTTGAAATATTATAAATTCCCCATCTTGAAACAGTTTTCTTGTTAACTTTCATACTTGCCATGACTGAACCTTTGAATTTATTGTGAACAGAGATCATTGCTTTTGAACAATTTTTTTTAACAATTAAATCGTCGGGTAATAACATCAAAAAATATTTATCTTTAATAAATCTTTTAGCTTTAATCACCGCATCTCCTGTTCCAAGGGGTTTATTTTGGAAAACAAATTTTATCATTTTTTTGTATTTTAAAATTTTTTTATATTCATTTATAATACGTGGGTCTTTTTTTTTCTTTATAATATTTTTATAGAATTTGTCGTTATAAAAGTAATTTTTAATCATTATTTTTTTATCAGAAATAATGAAAATTATTTCATTAATTCCAGCATCTATACATTCTTCAATAATATATTCTATGCCTGGCTTACCATTAATTGGTAATAATTCTTTAGCAAAAACACTTGTCAAAGGTAGTAACCTTGTGCCTAATCCTGCGAGGGGAATTATTGCTTGTTTAATCATTTAAATGTTTTACTTATAAAGTTTAAATTTTACAAATGAAAATTTTAAAAAACACTGATGTCTTAATAAAGGCAATCAAAAGTTTTTCAAACCTTGGTTTTATCCCTACTATGGGGGGGCTTCATAAGGGCCATATATCACTAATTAAAGAATCAAAAAAAAAATGCAAAAGAACGTTGGTAAGTATTTATGTTAACCCTAAACAGTTTAATAATATAGGTGACTTTTCCTTATACCCGAGGCTTATTAAAAAGGATTTAAATGTACTCAAAAAACTTAAAGTTAATTATGTATTTATTCCTAATACACAAGATATTTATAGTGAAAAAAGAAAAAAAAAAATTACCCTTCTTAAATCGCAAAAAATATTATGTGCCAAATATAGAAAAGGTCATTTTGAAGGTGTTTTGGATATAATGGATCGCTTTATCAAATTAATAAAACCAAAATATATTTTTATGGGTAAAAAAGATTTCCAACAACTATTTTTAGTTCAAAATTTTATTAAGAATAAATACCATACTAAAATTTATCCATGTGAAACAATTAGAGATAAAAATAAAATTGCATTATCTTCTAGAAATTACTTATTAACCAAGGAAGAATTTAATAAAGCTGGATTAATAGCTAAGTTTTTACAAAAAGTTAAATTGGAAATTAAGATTAAT
>CAJQSH010000041.1 GCA_905612505.1 uncultured Candidatus Pelagibacter sp.
CAAAATACAGACCTCAGTTTTATTTTAGAACAACTGATGTAACTGGTGAAGTTGAGTTACCAGCTGGTACAGAAATGGTTATGCCTGGTGATGATGCTAAATTTATTGTTAAACTAATCACGCCGATAGCGATGAGTGAAAAGTTAAATTTTGCTATTCGTGAAGGTGGTAGAACAGTTGGAGCTGGAGTGGTAACTAAAATTATAGAGTAAACTCTATAGGAGTGTAGCTCAATTGGTAGAGCGCCGGTCTCCAAAACCGGAGGCTGAGGGTTCGAGTCCCTCCGCTCCTGCCAATAAGCGTAACTAAATATTATGAAAAACCCAATAAAATTTATTCAAGAAGTTAAACAGGAGGCTTTTAAAGTTTCCTGGCCCACGGGTAAAGAAACCATACAAGGAGCGATAATGGTATTTGCTATGGCAGTTATTATGTCTCTTTTTTTTCTACTACTTGATCAAATTTTAAAATTTTTATTAGAAGCATTATTGAAAGTGAGTATTTAGTGAAAAACTGGTATATTGTTCAATCACACTCAAATTTTGAAAATAAGGTTGCTGGATTAATTAGAGAAGAAGCTGAAAAAGCTAAAATTTCTGAAAAAATAGAAGAAATTGTGGTTCCAACCCATGATGTTACCGAAGTTAAAAGAGGAAAAAGAATTCAACGGAAAAAGAAATATTTTCCAGGATACGTATTAATAAAGAGTGAAATGGATAATAACATTTATCATTTAATAAAAAACTTAAAGAGAGTTAGTGGTTTTTTAGGGTCAAAGGGTATCCCAGTACCTGTATCAGACAGTGAAATTGAAAAAATATTAGGACAAATAAAAGATGGTGTAGGTCAGCCAAAATCTGGTATAGAATACAATATTGGTGAAAAAGTTCAGGTAATAGATGGTCCTTTTGCATCATTCAGTGGAATGGTTGAAGACATAGATGAAGAGAAGTCTAGATTAAAAGTTTCTGTTTCAATATTTGGACGACCAACACCAGTTGATTTAGAATATAACCAAGTAGAAAAAGTAAGTTAATGGCTAAAGAAATTAGTGGATATATAAAATTACAAATTATTGGAGGTCAGGCTAATCCTGCTCCTCCAGTGGGGCCAGCTTTGGGTCAACGTGGAATTAACATAATGGAATTTTGTAAAGCTTTTAATGACAAAACAAAAACATTCGCAGGGAAACCTATTCCAGTTAAAATTACAGTTTATAAAGATAAAAAATTTGATTTTGAGATTAAATCACCACCAGCATCTCATTTTATTAAAGAAGCTGCAAAATTAAAAAGTGGTTCAAAAGAACCTGGTAGAAGCATTGCTGGATCAATTACAAAAAAACAAGCTGAAGAAATTGCAACACAAAAAATGAAAGACCTTAATGCTAATAGTTTAGAACAAGCTGTAAAGATTATTGCTGGATCAGCAAGATCTATGGGAATAGAGGTTAAGGAATAATGAATTCAAAAAGATTTAAAAAATTACCAGAAAAAACAATTGACTTAGCTCCTAATGTTATAGAAAAATTATTACCAGAAATTAAAAAAAATTGTACAACAAAATTTGACGAGTCGGTTGATTTAAGTTTTCAAGTTAATAACAAACAAAAAAAAGGAGAAGTTAATATTAGAACTGTTGTTAATTTACCTGGTGGAACTGGAAAAAAAGTAAAAGTTGCTGTTGTTTGTGAAGACACGAAAGCGCAAGAAGCCAAAGATGCAGGTGCCGACATAGTAGGTAGTGATGAATTTATTGATAAAATTAAAGCTGGTGAATTAAATTTTGAAAAATTAATATGTACACCAGGAATGATGATTAAACTTTCTAAACTGGGAAAAATTTTAGGCCCAAAAGGTTTAATGCCGAATCCTAAGCTTGGTTCTGTATCTGAAGATGTTAAACAAGCTGTTACTGATGTTAAATCTGGACAAGTAGAAATTAGAAATGACAAAGATGGAAATATAGGAGTTAGCATTGGAAAAAAATCTTTTCATGACGACCAACTATTAAAAAATTATCATGCTATTTTAGATGCACTAGAAAAAGAAAAAACTAACAACACTTTAAAAGGTGATTTAATTAAAAATACTTTCGTAACATCAAGCATGGGCGTGTCTTACAAAGTTAAATTAGGAAAAATGATATAACCATGATGAACAAGGAACAAAAAAAGAATTATATAAGTGAAATGGAAACTCAGTTTCAGAATACTGAAGCTGTTTTGGTTACTCATTACCAAGGTCTTACAATGTCTCAACTTGATGAGTTAAGATCTCAAATGAGAGAATATGGAATAAAATTCAAAATTACTAAAAATAGAATTACAAAATTAGCACTTGAAAAAACCAAGTGTAAAGAGCTTTCAAGTTTATTTACGGGACCTACAGCCGTTGCATTCTCAAATGATGTAATTATGTCTGCAAGAATCTTATCAAAATTTGCAAAAACTAATCAAAACCTTAAACTTTTAGGTGGAATTATGGGCAGTGAAATTTTAGATCAAGTTGGAGTTCAAAATGTGGCTAATTTACCTACACTTGACGAAGCTAGAGCTAATATTGTTGGAATTCTGGCGGCACCAGCATCAAAATTTGTAAGTATTTTACTTGCACGTTCTGAAAAAATGAGTAGTTTGAGCCCAGAAAATTCTTAAAAACAACCTAAAGAGTAAAAAAAATATGCCTGATCTAAATAAAATTATTGAAGATTTATCAAGTTTGACTGTTGTTGAAGCAGCTGAACTTTCAAAACAACTTGAGGAAAAATGGGGTGTTACAGCTATTGCAGCAGCAGCACCAGCAGCAGCAGGTGTGGCCGCTGAAGAAGCAAAAGATGATTTCACAATCATGTTAATTTCGGCTGGTGATAAAAAAATTAATGTTATAAAAGAAGTTAGAGCAGCAACTTCATTAGGCCTTAAAGAAGCTAAAGATCTTGTTGAAGGAGCTCCAAAAGAAGTTAAATCTGGCGTTAACAAAAAAGACGCGGAAGAGATTAAAGCTAAGTTGGAAGCAGCTGGCGCAAAAGTAGAACTTAAGTAAATTAATTAGAAAGAATTTAAGTACTGATTAATTTATTAATCAGTTTATTGATATAGATGCAATTATCTTTTACTGAGAAGAAAAATATAAGAAAAAGCTTTGGTAAGTTAACTGAAACTTTGTCTATCCCCAATCTTATAGAAGTTCAAAAAAACTCATATAAACAATTAACTGATTTTGATCCAGAAGCAGGTGATTTAGCAAAAGGTTTTGATAGAGTTTTTAAGAGTATTTTTCCAATAGAGGATTTAAATGATAAAGCAACATTGGAATATGTTTCTTACAGACTTGAAAAACCAAAATTTGATACTGAAGAATGTATTCAAAGAGGATTAACTTATTCTTCAGCTCTTAAATGTATTTTGAGACTTGTTGTCTATGAAATAGACCAAGAAAACAATACCAAAGATATTTTATCTGCAAAAGAACAAGAAGTTTATATGGGCGAAGTCCCAATGATGACTCCAAGTGGAACTTTTATAACAAATGGTGTTCAAAGAGTTGTCGTTAACCAAATGCATAGAAGTCCAGGTGTATTTTTTGATCATGATAAGGGAAAATCACATGCTAGTGGTAAATTACTTTTCAGCTGCAGAGTAATTCCAAATAGAGGTTCTTGGTTAGATTTTGAATTTGATGTTAAAGATTTCCTATATTTTAAAATTGACAGAAAGAAAAAGATTTTTGCCTCAACTTTTTTAATGGCATTAGGATACACTAAATCTGAAATTACTGATGAATTTTATGACAAAGAACAATTTAATTTTGATCCAAAAACAAATAAATGGAAAACAAAATTTAATCCGGAAAATTATAAAGCTAAAAACTTCTTAGAAGAAGTTATTGATGCAAAGACAGGTAAAGTTGTTATAAAATTAGGAGATAAAATTAACTATTTAAGTGCTAAAAAATTGTCTACTGATGGATTAAAAGATATCTTAGTTAGTCAGGAATCTCTTTATGGAAAACATTTACACAGAGATGTTAAAGTCAGTGATGATGAAGAAGGGGGTACATTTAAAATTGGTACTGAATTAAATCACACAATTATTAAACAAATCCTTGATGCAAATATTTCAACAATAGAAATTTCAATTACAAACTCTATTAATAAAGGTCCTTATTTACTTACCACCATTTTAAATGATAAAAATGAAAATAAAAATGAGGCTATTACGGAGATCTATAAGGTTTTAAGACCTGGCGAACCCCCCACCAATGAGATTGCATCTTTAATATTTAATAATTTATTTTTTAGTTCTGACAGATATGACCTTTCAGATGTTGGAAGAGTTAAAATGAATTCAAGATTAAACTTAGAGTGTTCTGATAAAATTACAATTTTAAGAAATGACGATATTATTGCAATAATTCATAAGATGCTTGATATTAGAGATGGTAAAGATGAGGTTGATGATATTGACCATTTAGGAAATAGAAGAGTTAGGTCTGTAGGTGAGTTAGTAGAAAACCAAGCCCGTATTGGTGTTTATAGAATGGAAAGAGCTATTAAAGAAAAGATGACAACTCTTGATATAGAGTCAGCAATGCCCCAAGATTTAATTAATGCTAAACCTTTAACAGTTTCTTTAAAAGATTTTTTTGCAAGCTCTCAACTTTCACAATTTATGGATCAAACAAACCCATTATCTGAAATTA
>CAJQSH010000042.1 GCA_905612505.1 uncultured Candidatus Pelagibacter sp.
AGAGTTTTACTACTGGGTAACAGTAGTTCTGATGTTTTTAATTCACGTCGGATTCTGTATGTATGAAGTTGGAGCTTCGCGTTATAAACATCACCAACATACTTTAATGAAAAATACAATGTTGATACCTTTGGTAACGATTACCTGGTTTTTCTTTGGTTGGTGGATTTACTGGGCATTTCCAACAGGACCGGGAATAGCACCTTCAATAATGAACGATAGTGTTGCGCTGATTACTGACGAAAGTACTTTTAGTGCGAAATGGTATTTGCCTAATACAGAATTTATGGCGGTTAACTTAGGTGACCACATAAGTGGAGTATTCTGGGCTGCGTTCTTACTATTCTCATGGACAGCTGCTTCAATCGTTTCAGGAGCTTTAATTGAAAGAATAACTACTTTTGCATTTGGTATTTTAGCAATTGCAATAGGTTCGTTCTTCTGGTCAATTGACGCTGCTTGGGGATGGCACTTTGATGGATGGATGCTCAAAATTTTAGGTTATCATGACGCTTATGCATCAGGAGTAATTCACGCGATTGCGGGTGGATTTGCTTTAGGTGTTCTTATAGTTTTGGGACCAAGAATTGGAAAATTCTCATCGAGTGGTGAACCAAGAAATATAGGACCAAGAAATCCTTGGCTAGTAACAATTGGATTATTTTTAATCTATACTGGTTTTTGGGGATTTTATGCGGCATGTAATATACCGATATTTGATCTTGGACCTGAGTATGGAATGGAAGGCGTAACATACTGGACGGCAACAAACATATATGTAACCCCTACTACACTTAGTGGTATTACAATGAACTTCTTGATGTCATTATCAGGTGGATTATTGGCTGGATACGTGGTCGCTAAAGGTGATCCTTTCTGGACATACTCAAGTGGACTAGCGGGTATCATCTGTGCATCGGCAGGTAATGATTTGTATCACCCGATACAAGCAATGCTTATTGGTGCGATCGGTGTTGTGATTGCATACAAACTACATTATTGGGTTGAACGTAAGTTCAAAATCGATGATGCGGTTGGTGCGGTAGCAGTACATGGTTATGCAGGAGTTGCTGGACTTATAATTTGTGGATTTGTTTTAAATGGCTATCCTTCATCTGGATACAGTGTTGGAGCTATGTGGGACGGATCAACTTATGCATCAATCAACCCATTAGGGCAATTTCTAGGGGCAGTTATAATGTTCTTAGTTCTTGGACTAATACCAGGCTATGTCTTGGCTAGAATACTAAACGCATTTGGTAAATTAAGAATACCACGTGAAGTAGAAATAGCTGGACTAGACTATGAAATGATGGAGGACGATAGAAATGCTGAAAAAGCAGTCTCCTCTTCAACTAGGTAAAGGAGAAAATATATGGCTACAGTTACAAACTGGATAGATCATCTAAGTGCAGAAGAAGTTGTCGGAGCAGTTTATCCGGGAGCAGGATCCACTGAAACTTTACTAGTTATTCTTGGTATAGTTTTTTGGATTGGATGGCATGTCATTACTTACAAATCTGAAAGTGAAGAACTTTCAAGATTAGCTAGAAAAAGACATGGTGCAAATGATCATAAAAGCAATATTACCGAATGGTAATATAAACTAAAAATTTGGGCGCTACATGATTGTGGCGCCCTTTTTTTTTATCAAATTTTTACAATGACAGAAAATAATAAAGAAGATCAAAGACCAAGTAAAATGATAGGTGTATTATTTCCAAAGGCAAAGTATGGAGTTATTGCAGCTATAATAATAATTGTTAGTATTAATTTAATCTATTATAAAGAAACAATATTTTCATTTTTTAAATAATGACAAAAAATTTATCTAAAATTGCCAAAGCAAAAAAAATTAAGTATTTTCTAATTAGCTTTGTCGACTTATTTGGTATTTTAAGATCAAAATTAGTGCCAACAGAAGCAATTGGGGAGATGCAAAAAAATGGTGCTGGATTTGCTGGATTTGCAACATGGTTAGATATGAGTCCTGCAGATACTGACATGTTTGCCTTACCAGATCCTAATAGTTTAATTCAATTACCATGGAATAAGGATGTGGGTTGGTTGGCGTCTGACTTATGGATGAGCGGTCAACCTGTAAAAGCTTCACCGCGAGTTATGCTTAAAGAACAAATAAATAAATTGAATAAAAAAAATCTAAAAATGAAGTCAGGAGTAGAGTGTGAATACTTCTTAATTTCTCAAGATGGTTCAAGTATAGCAGACTCCAGAGATACACAGTCTAAACCTTGTTATGATCAATCTGCGTTAATGCGAAGATACGATTTGATTAAGGAAATTTGTGATAGCATGATTCAAATGGGGTGGTGTCCATATCAAAATGACCACGAAGATGCCAACGGGCAATTTGAAATGAATTGGGACTATGATGATTGTTTAATTACAGCAGATAGACATGTTTTTTTTAAATATATGGTTAAATCGTTATCTGAAAAACATGGACTTAGAGCAACTTTCATGCCAAAACCTTTTAGTAACTTAACAGGTAATGGTTGTCATGCTCATATTTCTCTCTGGGATAAAAAAATAAATAAATTTATAGATAATGCGGACAAATTAGGTTTAAGTAAAATTGCATATAATTTTTTAGGTGGTGTAATGCATTTAGCTCAACCACTTACAGCTTTTTTTAATCCTACTGTGAATAGCTATAGAAGAATAAATGCACCACCAACAAAATCTGGTGCTTCATGGTCTCCAAGTAGCATTTCGTATACAGGAAACAATAGAACTCATATGATTAGAGTTCCAGATGCTGGTAGATTTGAGTTACGATTAATGGATGGTTCGGTTAACCCATATTTACTTCAAGCAGGCATTATTGCAGCAGGTTTATATGGTTTAAATAATAAAATTGATCCAGGTAAGCCACTATCTTGTAATATGTATACTGATTATAAAAACTACCCACACTTAAAAAAGTTACCCGATATAATAGAAGATGCTTTAGATTTTCTTGAAAACAGTAAAGAACTTAAGAATGCCTTAGGTATAGAAACTATAAATAGTTATATAAAATTAAAAAAAGCTGAAATTGAAAATTTCGATGAAAATGAAACATTTGATAAAAGAAGTTCTGTTACAAAATGGGAAAAAAATAACACTCTTGATTGTTAGTTACAAATAAAAATCTCAAAAAAGCATTTGATGAAATTTATTAATAAAAAAAACATACTGGCTATTGAATTTTATTAAATTTTAAATATTATATGTATTATATTGATTGAACAGTCCATTATATTAATCCAGATAATCTTCATAGATATAATCATGGCGGCAGATAATGCCATTATTATAGGTTTAATAGCTGCAAATTTTGCTCCAAAAAATAGAAAACAAATAATTATGTACGGTGTACTAGCAGCATTTTTATTTAGAATTATTTTTGCTTTTTCGGCAACTTATTTGTTTGGCTTTCCTATAATAAAAATTATTGGAGGTGC
Source organism: uncultured Candidatus Pelagibacter sp. (assembly GCA_905612505.1). Lineage (GTDB taxonomy): Bacteria > Pseudomonadota > Alphaproteobacteria > Pelagibacterales > Pelagibacteraceae > Pelagibacter. The sequence goes on from CAJQSH010000042.1 coordinate 3,468, forward strand.
CCTGTTAATTTGGATAGTACATGATCTCCAAGAAGATTTATTTGGTAAGCAAAAAAAAATTAAATCTCCTACAAAAGCCTCTAAAGAACCATCTTATATGCAAAGTATGTATAAAGTAATTTTTGCAGACATAACTCTAAGCTTTGATAATGTAATAGGAGTAGTTGGTGCATCAAAAGGTAATTTTATACTAATGGTATTTGGATTATTTTTATCAGTCGTGTTAATAGGAACTATAGCAACTTATTTTGCAAAATATATTCAAGATCATAAATGGATAGGTTATGTTGGTTTGGTTGTAATTCTAATTGTTGCTATTCAATTAATTATAGGTGGATTGAATGATTATGATGTTTTATCAATTAATCAAACATTTAAAAAATATTTCTAATTAGTAAGTGTGTTTTTTTTCAGGAAATTTTTTTTCTCTAACATCTTTAGAATAAGCTGAAACAGCATTATTTATGATTTTTTTAATATTTGCATACTGTTTAATAAATCTAACATTAATAAAATTTAGTCCTAGCAAATCATCTGTGACTAAAATTTGGCCATCACAATGAAGGGATGCGCCAATTCCTATCGTTGGAATTTCTAATGATTTAGTTATTTTTTTTGCAAGTGAACTTTCTACACACTCAAGAACTATTGAAAAAACTCCAGCCAATTCTAAAAGTTTTGCATCTTTGTAAATTTTATTTCTTTCATTTATTTTTTTTCCTTTATAGTTAAATTTACCTTTTTGAGATTGTGGCAATAACCCAAGGTGACCTTGGACTGGAATATTATTTTTTATTAAAAATTTAACTATATTAATAATTTTAGCTCCACCTTCCAATTTTACTGCATCACACTTGGTTTGAGATATAATTGTTTTTGCATTTTTTAATGCTTCTTTGCTATTTCTGTATGTGTTGTGAGGCATATCAACAACAAATAAACTTCTTTTAATTCCCATCTTCACACTTTTTGAGTGTTTAATCATCATATCTAAAGAAACACTTCTGGTGGATTTAAAATTATACAAAACTGAGCCTAAAGAATCTCCTACTAAAATAATATCACAATGATTATCAAGAATACTAGCAACATTTTTGGAATAAGCAGTTAAGCAAACAATTTTTTCTTTATTTTTTTTTTTAAGTAATTTCTGAAACTTGTTCATTTATTCTAATTCAATAGTACTAGGAGGCTTAGATGTAATATCATAAACAACTCTATTAATCCCTCTAATATTGTTAATAATCTTATTTGATATTCTTTGCATAAATTTTTTATCAAAATTAAAAAAATCAGCCGTCATACCATCTTCAGATGTAATTGCTCTAAGAAGGCAAATATGTTCATAAGTTCTATTATCTCCCATTACCCCAACAGTCTTTACAGGCAATAATGCAGCATAAGCTTGCCAGATTTTATCATATAAACTAGTTTTTCTTAATTCATCCATAAAATAATAATCTGCTTCTTTTAAAATTTTAATTTTTTCAATAGTTATAATACCAGGCATCCTAATTGCTAATCCAGGTCCAGGAAAGGGGTGTCTGGAAATTATATCTTTTGGTAAATTAAGCTCTAGACCTAATTTTCTAACCTCATCCTTAAACAAAAACTTTAATGGTTCTACTAACTTGAGTTTCATTATTTTTGGGAGTCCACCAACATTATGATGAGATTTTATTTTAGAAGTTTGGCTGCCTGTAACAGATTTACTTTCAATTAAATCAGGATAAAGCGTTCCTTGTGCGAGAAATTTTACATTTTTTATTTTTTTAGCATATCTTTCAAATATTTTTATAAACAAGTTACCAATTATTTTTCGTTTTTTTTCAGGATCAGAAATATTTGTTAATTTTTTAATGAATTCTTTTTCTGCATTAACATAAATTAATTTAATCTTTAATTTTTTTTTAAAGGTGTTTAAAACTTGTGTTTCTTCATTTTTTCTGAGTAATCCGTTATTAACAAAAATACAGGTTAAATTTTTACCTATAGCTTTATTTAAAAGTTGTGCTACTACACTGCTATCGACACCACCTGATAACCCACATATAACTTTATTATTTTCAACTTGTTTTTTTATATCTTTAATTAATTTTATTTTTTGATCTTTTGAAGACCAATTTTTTTTTAATTTACATATTAAGAATAAAAAGTTACGTAACAAAATTTTACCCTTGTTTGTGTGAGTAACTTCTGGGTGAAATTGAACACCGTAAAATTTTTCTTTTGAATTTTCAATAATAGCAAGTTTTGAATTTTTACTTGATGCAATTACCTTAAAATTTTTAGGCATTTTAGCAACTTGATCGGCATGACTCATCCAAACATTATTTTTATTTTTTT
>CAJQSH010000043.1 GCA_905612505.1 uncultured Candidatus Pelagibacter sp.
ATACTTTCTTTTCTTTTTTAGTTATTTCTTTTGCGCCTTCTGAGCTTTTTAATGCTTTCATTTTTTTCTTAAATTCTTTTAATTGTCTATTGGTAATTTTTTTTGCTTTATCTGGAGCACTTCCTTGCGTCATTTTAGTAAATGTATAAGGATTATTTAACAAGGTATTTCCCTGAATATTCGAAACTAGTACAGCCCCCGGTCTCAATCCTAAAGTATTATTCTTGCCTGGACCTATTAATAGTGTTTTAGTTGATTTTTCTTGATTATTTACTATTGTTTGAAATTCAGTACCTCTTGTACCTATTGTTCCTGCTGGAACTGTTATCGATAGATTGTCTGGATTGTTTAAACTTATTAAACCAGAAACTACCTTTAAGCTACCTTTTTTAACTTTTGAAATTATTTTTCCCTCATTAGTGCTTGGATCATATATAAAAGTATCTATCACAACTTCAGAATCTGACCCTATAGTAAATGTTGATTGATCTAAAAGCAAAAGTTGTGTGCCTGAGTTAGTTCCGGCATATATGGTTTCTCCTAAATAAACCTTATCACCAGTTTTTAGATCTCTAGTTTCTGTTGATACAGTTCCAGAAGCTGCCCCTATAATTCCAACTAGTTGTTTTTCAACTGTAATTTTTTGATCTGCATTTAAACCTGAAGTACTTAAAAATAACCCGAAAAGTATAATTATAATTTTTTTCATTTGTTTAAATGTACAGATTTTGTTAATCCTAATGTAAAAGATTCTGCTGTATAGTCATAATTTAGTATATTTGACTCAGATATTACATTTTCATAAGCAATACTAAAAAATAGTGTCCTATTGGGGTCATATTTAGGAAAAATATCACCTAATGCTTTAGTTGCGATAATATCAAAAGTGTTAGTTAAATCTGTTCTTAAAATATTTGAGTTAAGAGAAGGGTCGTTTATAGCATAATCGTTTACGCTAGTATAGTTTCCAATAGAAATATAAGCAAAAGGGAATGCTAAATTTAATCTTAATCCTAAATCATAATTTTCATAATCGTTGGTAGCATCTTTAGCATCTGAGATTGCATATGTAATACTTGTAGAAGTTGAAACAAGTTTATTTAAAATAAAATCGTGACCAATATTATAAGTATGACCTATGGAATTAGTTGCGTCTGCTGTATCGTAGCTTGAATTATTATCACTTTTAGCATCAGCATATGAAAATCCATAATTAATAGAGTTTTTATCATTAATTGGAAAATAATTACCAAATCCCCATATCAATGCGTGGTTTTCAGCTGCAGTTTTATTATCAGTTTCACTAAACATTATATATGGGCTGACACCATGATCTCCAAAACTGGTGTCAAAAGCAACCATAAGACCTAAGCTATTAAAATTATCCGTAGTTTCTTGATCCTGTTGAGAAGCTGAGCCATTAAAATTAAATATTAAAGAAGAAACTTCTCCAACTGTCCTAGTGGCAGTTAAACCTAAACCTTCACTCAAGGTGTGATCATATCTAGCACTACCAAATTCTTCAACTACATCTGAGGTAGTTTTTTTTCCTGTATTAGAAACATTATTTACATTATTACTAAAAATTCCACCTAAAGATAAATCTGCATAAAAATTCCATAATTTAGGTTCATTTTCTTCATTTAAATATTCTTCAGCTTCAGTAATAGTTTCTAAATCTTCAGACGATAAGCCTGAAAGAGTTTTGATATCATTAATCAAATCTAAAGCTTTAGTAGGGGAGTCTGCTTGCACTAAAACTGATAGTAAATAAAATTTAATTTCAGCATTTTCAGGATAAAGCATGATTAACCTTTCAAGCGTTGAAATTGTTTGTTTATGATTGCCAGATTCTCCTTGTTGCCTTGCATATTTTAAATTTAATTCAAGATCATTTGGTTTTTGTAAAATTTGAATATATGAAATATTTTTATTTGGTGACATTACAATTTTTTCATTCAAAATATCCTCTATTTTTTTTTGATCTACTGCAAAACCAACGTTACACCACAACACACTCATAACCAAAATCAATATCACCTTCTTCATACTTCATGATACTTGATAAATTGTATTTTGTCAGAGGTATATTGGGGGTTGGTATTTATGGTCAATTGTTTGTAATTCCCGTTGCCTGCTGCTTGCGGTGGTAGCCTGGTTCATGGCACTTGGAAGAATGCCACATGGGCAATTCGATTTTATGAAAAATTTGGTTTTATTCTTCAAGCAAAAAAACAATCCACTTTATTACTTAAAAAATATTGGAAAATAATATCAAAACAAATTAAAAATTCAGTAATTTTAGAAAGATTTTAATTATCCCTATCACATTAGTAGACTTTTATAAGATGAAGGATTGATAGGTTTAAAATCTCTTCCATGTTTGTATTCTGGTCGAGCAAATTTGGTTTGAGCGTTATCGCACGGATTAAGAATGGCTGAAAAAATTGCTCTATCGAAGGGTGACATGTTATGCGCTGAACCATGTACTAGATTATCTACAAAAATAACAACTGTACCAGCGTTTCCACGAGCCGATATAATTCCATTTTCTTTTACAAGAGCTTTAATATTTTCCTGATCAACAACCCACAATGGGTAATTTGTAGTAACGGTATCAAGTTTTGATGGAGCAGAACCATATTTATGAGATTTGGGAATGAAGAAAAGTGGACCATTAAATTCAGTAACGTCATCAAGAAAAACATGTAAATTTAAAGCCATTGGTTTGGGGGATCCATCTTCTCCATAATGGGTTGCAAAATCATAATGCCACTGCCAAACTTCCCCTGTAAAAGCAGCTTTAACATTAATTTTTGTTTGTTGAATATAAAGATTATGACCACGTATCTGGCATGCTGGCTCAAAAAAATTTGGGTGTCGAGTGAGATCATTAAAAATCCTGCTACGAAGATGTAGACCCATTGCAGTACGGACTACGCCTGAAGATTTTTCGACTATGTTGGCCTCGTTTTTCTCATTAAAGGCTAAAGTCATAGCATCACGAAGATTTTTTATTTCTTCATTTGAAAAGCAACTTGGTATAATGACATATCCAAGTTCATCAATTTTTTTAAGTTGGCTTTTATTGAGTTTCATTTATTTTGCTTTTTTTGGATAACGTTTAAATTTAGGTATAGCTTGATCAAACTTGTAATAATCAAATTTATCTTTAGTAAATATATTCATTGTTGTTTTAAGTTTAGTGGGTCCGTCAAGCATTCCAGCTGCAATAGAGATATTTTTAGTTCCAATTACTTTAAAAAATATACTGGCGCCACATTTACTACAAAAACCTCTTTTAGCTCTTTTAGAAGATCTAAACCATTTTAATGTACTCTTTTTTGTAAATTTAATATTTTGTTCTTGAATACTTGTATAAGCAGCATGATGACCGTGAGTTTTCATGCATTGAATACAATGACAGTTTTGAACATCTCTATGGTTTCCGTTGGTTGTAAATTTTACACCCCCACACAAACAGCTTACTTTAAGAGATAGTCTTTTCATATAACAAGTCTAACAAATCAAAAATCAGGTGTCTAGATAATGGAAACTCTATTGCTCTATTAAGGTTTTTCTATTTAATCCCAAAAGTCTATTTTTATCTCAAAAAGCTTATTTATTGCAGTAACAAATTTTTTATAGTTTCTTGGATACTTTTCATAACCGGAGGAATATTTTCTTTTACCATTCCTATTTCTTAATTTTATTTCCCAAGTAAACCCATGAGTCATTCCTGTTTCGTTATTATATGCTTTGTTCCAATCCCAAACATTTATTTCATCCATCCTTTTCCAAAAAGAAATTATTTTAGCCTCATTTTATTTTACTTTTAAGTCTAACATTTTATCACGGTCGAAATTTCCATATCCAGATTCTAGTTGACCATTTATGGGTTCACACTTTACGTAAGGACCATAAACTCCTGCATCAAAATAAATAACTTCTTTTTTGAACATCTAGTTTTGTAAATTGATGATTATTAAATTTTTATAGTTTTTATAGTTTTTAATTTTTAAAAACTCTTCCACTTAATCAATGGATTTTTTAAATGGTGCAATTCTTGCTTCCACTTCTTTTAAAGCTTTATAGAATGAAAAATATTAGAAATAATATAACGATAAGAAGGTATATCGATTAGTCAAAAATAGTTAGAGATAAACCAATTCATATAAAATTATATGAGTTAATTTACTTTGAATTACTTTTTAAGTGCTTTGAAATGAATAAGCCATCTTTGCATAGATTGATATATGAAATTATTAATTCTGATACTTATGAAGAAAATTTCATAAGAGGGAAAGTTTTTCAAAAATATATAGATGAAATTTTGGAAACACCTTGCGACAATAGTTCTGGTTATTATAACTCCGACTCAAGAAAAATATTAAGAAAGATTAATATTAAAGAATTATACGATATCAAGTTCTTGATAAAAGATGAATTAAATACAGTTAAAATGATTGATAAATATAATGCTGTATTGAATTATTGTAAAATATATGAAAACTGATGTTTAGAAAAAAAACCTAAACGGGTAGAGGATATAACAAAAAAAATAAAATTTGATGTAACGTTAGATCTACCGTTAAAAATTTCAGGATAAATTAAGAATAACTACGAACACAATAAAGCAAATAAGGGTTGGATCTTTCATCTTTATATTGTTCAATAATATAGTTTGCCACATCACCAACAGTTATTTATGTTTACCCCAAGTAATACGATTCCATCTTCTTTCATGTGCGTAATATAAAAATATCTTTACGGTTGCTTCTATACCTATAATTGAACCGGCAAGTTTTATAGAACCGGTAACAATGTAACTGGCTATAAACGTTATCAATGTTGAAATGAGCCGCCATGTGACTGCCTTTGCTAAACTTCTACTGGTCTTTGATTTCATCATAAATATCTTAACATAAAAATGCTTGGTGTAATACGACTGTAAATTTCCTTCACACTTCTATGTTTTGCTAAAGCAACTTTGTTACAAAATAAGGATTATAGAAGTAGGGTATGGTGCACAATTTTCATGATACCTGATATCGGATACAGAGTCATAGATGTATTAGTTAGGTTTTTAGAGCCCGGTATTTAACTAAGTTAATATGACTATCTAATACTCTAATACACTCTATTTAAAGGTAATTTTTCATTTTCCATAAAATAATAATAAAAATATTATAAAAAATTGCAAGATAAATCAATCTTGCATATACTTTTGTTAATAAAAATACGTTGGGAAAAAAAATGACATTAAAAATAAATAGCTTAGCTCCAGATTTTACAGCTGAAACTTCTGAAGGAAAGTTGACTCTTCATGAATGGTTAGGTGATAGTTGGGGAGTTTTATTTTCACATCCAAAAGATTTTACACCAGTTTGTACTACAGAATTAGGTTCATTAGCTAAATTGAAACCAGAATTTGAAAAAAGAAATGTTAAAGTTATGGGTTTAAGTGTTGACCCAGTATCTGATCACACTAAATGGTTAGAAGACATTAAAGACGTTTGTGGATTAAAACCAAATTATCCAATAGTAGCTGATGAAAAATTAGAAGTAGCAAAACTTTATAATATGCTTGAAGGTGATGTGGGAACTACATCAATGGGACGTACTGCCGTAGACAATCAAACAGTTAGAACGGTTTATGTTATTCGACCCGATAAAAGAATTGGATTGTTTTTAACCTATCCAATGACAACTGGTCGTAACTTTCATGAAATTTTAAGAGCTATTGATTCCATGCAGCTTACAGCAAAATATAAAGTAGCAACACCTGCAGATTGGAAAAAAGGTGAGGATGTAATTATTGTTCCTAAGGTTACAAATGAGGAAGCAAAAAAGATATATCCTGATGGATGGGAAACAATAAAACCTTATTTGCGTAAGGTTCCTGATCCGACTAAATAAATTTGGAAAATAATAAATTAATTAAAATTTTAAAATTATGAGCTCATTTGACGATAGAAAAAAAGGCTTTGAAAGTAAATTTGCCCATGATGAAGAAACATTATTTAAAATTAATGCAAAAAGAAATAAATTTTTAGGTGAATGGGTTGCGGATAAATTAAAGAAAACTGACAAAAATAAAGAAGATTATATTCTAGAAGTAATAAAATCAGATATGCTCGAACCTGGAGATGAAGATGTTTTTAGAAAAGTTAAAAACGATTTATCACAAGGTGGTTTTAATAACATTGACGAAGAAATTAGAAATAAAATGAATGAATATATGGAGACTGCAAAAAAAGCTGCTTCATAAAAATATTCCCTATTAAAAAATAATTTTTTTTTTATAATTAATATTTAATTTCTATAAGCACGATCTTTATTGCCATTAAGATATTAAAATAGCTTCAGCATCATAAATAAAACAAAAGATTGAATTAAAAAACCAGTTACAACTACACCAAAAGCTCTCCAAGTGCTTTTATAATCTAGAGCTTGTCTTACAGCAATAATCATTGCAACTAGCATCCATAGTGCCGCTACTATAAAAACTATGTTCATCAAATTAGGAAAGATACCAAAAACTCGAATAAGTCCTGGAGCACTAGAAAAACCAATTGTTCTTAATAACTGACCGTGATCAGCTTCGGTTGTAGGTTCTGGAAAAAATTTAACACCAATAAAATAAACTACGTAAGCCCAAACAAACCAACTAACCAATGATAGCAATGGAGCCATCAAAAAATTAGATGTTCCAAGTGATAATGCCCCCACTCCTGCTGCTAAACTTGAAAGTACCACAACACCTGCTGCTTGAAATGTTGCCGATTTATCAGCTTCTACCTCTTCGTAAAGATTAACATCTAATTTACAGGCTCTTATAATTCTATTTACATATTGAGAGTTCATTTTTTTGTCCTTTTAATATTTTTTATTATTTAATTAATATAACTTAATTATTTAGTAGATTAATATAAAAATAAAGTTGGTTTCAGCTTAAGTTTTTGCTACTTATTGCTTGTAGTTAGAAGCTTAATTTATGGAACGCAGTAACAAAATGCCTCTATTTCACCGGTAATTAACTTGTTATAAATTTTTGTAAGTGATCTATAAGTTCTTTTTGTTCTTTCATCATAATTTTCAAAACATCGCCGATTGAAATAATTCCAACAATTTTTTTATTTTCCAACACTGGAAGATGTCTAATTTTTTTTTCATTCATTATTTCCATACATTGATCAATTTTATAATTTTTAGTAACAGTGATTAATTCTTTGGTCATAACTTCATCTAGTAATGTATCTTTGCTATTCTTGCCTTTTAAAATAATCTTTCTTGCATAATCTCTTTCTGAAAATATACCTATAGGAAAATCATTATTATCAACGATAATGATTGCGCCTATATTATTTTCTGACATTAAAATAAGTGCTTGTCTTACATTTTGGTCTTTTGAAATAGTCCAAATTTTTCTGTTTTTATTTAGTTTTAAAAAATCTTCTAATGTAGTCATTATTTTTAATTTAAAATTTTCTTCTTAGCTTTTTCATATAACAAAAATATCTAAATCAAATTCTATCTTTTCCTTTTTCACATCTTCACTATACCTGATATTGAGCGCTGAGTCCTAGATGTATTAGGGTTGATTCTTATGGGTAGTTTAATTCCTGTTGTCTGTTGTTTGTGGCTAGAAACCTGGTTCATTCCACATAACGGACAGAGCACACGCCCCTTACTACTCTTCAACTTTGCTTAATTTATATTTTGACTCATTTTATTGGGTAGCCATAAGGCAATCTCAGGAAATATAATAATGATAATAACAGCTAAAATCATTAATAAAAAAAGAGGAAATGCACTCTTTGCAATAAAAGCCATGTCTTTATTTGCCATGCCTTGTAACACAAACAAGTTAAAACCAACAGGAGGAGTAATTTGAGCCATCTCCACTACAATAACAAGGTATATTCCAAACCAAATCATATCAAAACCTGCTTGTCTTATCATTGGTTCAATAATTGCCATTGTTAATACAACGGCTGAAATTCCATCTAAAAACATTCCTAGAATAATATAAAAAATTGTTAAAATAAAAATCAACATATATGGGGAGAGATTCATTTCTTGGATCCATATTGCTAAATTTCTAGGTAGTCCAGTAAAACCCATTGCTAAAGATAAAAAAGTTGAACCAGCTAATATAAAAGCAATCATACATGATGTTTTGGTTGCACCCAATAATGATAATTTAAAAGTTTCTTTATTAAGAGTTTGTTGAAACCAAGATAAAATTAATGCACCAACTACACCTAAAGATGCTGCTTCTGTAGCGGTTGCTATACCAGTATAAATAGATCCAATAACCGAAGTAATTAACAATATAACTGGTAAAAGTTGTTTTGATCCTTTAATTTTTTGTGACAAAGAAAAATTTTGCATAGTTCTTGGCATTAATTTTTTATTCAAAATTGACCAAATAACTACATAGGTCATAAATAAAATCGCAAGCATTATCCCAGGAATAATTCCTGCCATAAATAATTTTGCAATAGAATCTTCAATTGTAACCCCATAAATTATCAATATTATTGAAGGTGGAATTAACAAACCTAAAGTGCCTGAGCCTGCTAAACTTCCTAATAATAATTTTTCAGGGTATTTTCTTTTTCTAAGTTCTGGGATTGACATTTTACCAACCGTAGCAACAGTAGCTGCTGAAGATCCCGAAATTGCCGCAAATAAAGCACAACCAACAATATTAACATGAATTAAACCACCAGGTAACTTTGATAGCCAAGGCGATAAACCCTTAAACAAATTTTCTGATAATTTAGTTCTAAATAATATTTCACCCATCCAAACAAATAAAGGTAATGCAGTTAAAGTCCAAGATGAGCTGGTACCCCATATGGTTGTTGCCATTGCATCACCTACCGGTCTAGTAGTAAATAGAAACATTCCGATGGCTGATACAGCTATCATACTTAAAGCAACCCAAACTCCTGAGCCTAATAAAAATAATAATAAAGATATAAAAAAAATTGTGAGGAATATTTCATTCATGATTAATTAATTCTTTTATTTATTATGGAAAAAACCAGATGATGAAATACACAAATAAAAAATATTAAAGAGCCTAATGCAAGGCTTGTTTGAGGTATCCATATAAAGATTTCATCAGCCCCTTCACTTCTTTCTTCAAACTTAATTGAGACTATGGTCATTTTTATAAAATAAAAAGCCATAAATCCTGAAAAAAAGCTTGCCACAGATAAACACCACAACTCTGTAAATTTTCTTTTTTTATATTCTAGCTTTTCTAGAAATAAAGTTATTCTAATATGAGCCTTGTCATAAAATGTATATGCTAAGGCAAAAAATGATGAAGCCGCCATACAGTAACCAGAATATTCTGCTAGACCTCTAATATAAAAACCAAAAATTCTGGAAATAATTCCAGTTAAAACAAATATTGCTACTAATACTAAAAAACCTGCTGCTATATATCCTGAATAATTATAAATAGATTTTAGAATATTGTTAAGTTTATTTAACATAATAAAAAGGCCATTTACTTATAACGGCCTTTTTAATTTATAATATTATTTATATGCAGCTAAAACAGCTTGTCCTCTAGAGCCAGCTCTACCAGCCCATTCCTTAGACATTATTGCTCCAACTTCTTTGAAATGCTTTTTCAAAGCTGAGTTTACTTTGCCAACTTTCATACCAGCATCTGCTAAAGCTTTTTTATCTGCTTTGTTTCCCTTTTTAGATAATGCCCAGCCTTTTTTTTCTGCTTTTGCGGCTTCTGACATTACTAATTTTTGAGTTGCAGAATCTAACTTGTTCCATGCATCTTTATTAACAATAATCATATTTTTTGGATACCAAGCAGCTATGTCATAAAAATATTTTACGCCGTTTTCCCAAATTTTACTATTCTTACCAGTAGTTGGGGAAGTGATCATACTTTCAACTGCTCCTGTTGAAAAAGCTTGACTTATTTCAGCAGCTTCAATTTTTGTTGGAGCCATACCAGTAAGTTCAGCTAATCTAATTAAAGAAGAGTTGTAAGCTCTAAATTTTAAACCTTTTAGATCTGCCTTAGAGTTTATTTCATTCTTACTGTAAAGTCCTTGAGCTGGCCATGGCACAGCATACAAAAATACCAAACCTTTAGCATCTAGACCTTTAACTATCTCGGGTTTTGAAGCTTTATATAGTTTCATAGCGTCACCATATGATGATGCTAAGAAAGGTTGAGAATCTACTTCAAGTAAAGGATCTTCTTTACCTAATGCTGACATAAATCTTTCTCCTATTTGTGTTTGACCTGTTCTTACAGCTCTAAAGATTTCTCCACCTTTGTATAGTGATCCACCTGGGTGAGTAACTATTGTTAGTTTTCCACCACTTTTGTCTGAAACATTTTTAGCAAACTCAGTTGCATTTGCAGAGTGAAAATTAGAAGCACCGTAAGCTAATGCCATATCCCACTTTTCTGCAGATGTTACTGCGTTAGTACTTAATAGTACTGCAAAAATAGTTATGAAAATTTTATTTATTAATTTCATTTATCCTCCTTTTTTTTATTTATCTATTTTGATTGTAATATTTGACTAATGCAATAAAAAAATTTACTCTACATAAACTGTAAAATGATATTATGGACGTAATTCCCTTAAAGTATCTGTTTTTACTAAAAAAACTTTATTGCAAAATAAGGATTATAGAAGCCTGGTTCATGGCACCTTCATTTAATTAATTAAAAAATGATAAATCAATAAACCAATAATTAATCCTTTAAAGAAAGATATCCAAACAATTCCATAGTTAGAGATTTTTAGCTTTTTCATCCACCATTCTATATATTTTTTATGCCAATTTATAAATGATCTCATAACAACAAACTCAGAACGAATATCAATATCGCTTTCTTCATGCTTCATGATACCTCAGAATTAACGTTGAGTCTTTGCAAGTATTAGGGTGATTTCCCTGGAAAATTTTTATTATTTTTATGGTCAGACATTAGAGGATAAATTATTTATTTTCCTATATCTAAAGCAACTTGTTAAGTGGTCATTGACCATACCGCAGGCTTGCATGTGTGCATAGATAATTGTAGATCCAACAAATTTAAAACCTCTTTTCTTCAGATTTTGGCTAAAGGAATCCGATTCTTTAGTGGTAGCGGGGCAATCACCCATTTTTTTTCTCTTGTTTATTTTCGGCTTACTTCCAACAAACTGCATGCTGTATGTATAAAAGCTTCCAAATTCTTTCTGGACTTTAATAAATAATTTTGCATTGTGAATAGCGGAGTGCACTTTAAGTTTGTTTCTTATAATTCTCGGATTTTGTAATAGTTTCTCAATTTTTTTTTTTGAAAATTTTGCCACCTTTGCAACGTTAAAATTTGCAAAAGCTTTTCTATAACCCTCTCTTCTCTTCAGAATTGTCAACCAGCTTAGTCCAGCCTGAGCTCCTTCTAATATCAAAAACTCAAATAATTTTTGATCATCTGTAATATGTACTCCCCATTCTTCATCATGATATTTCAGCATGTGAAGATTTTTTGTGCCCCACGAGCATCTTTTAATTACTGTTGCCATACATATTTTATTTTTTTACAATATTTTACACAAGTCAAAATACAACTATTCTGTGCATCACTCTTCTAGATTGGCTAACAGTCCATTAAACCCAGAACCATGATCGATAAAAATAGTTTTTTCATTTATTTAGAATTACATTTAGCGCAAATTTTGTTACCTTCTGGATCACGCATATAAGCGTAATAATTTCCATCAGATCTTATACCTGGTAGTCCTTCATTAACGCCACCGTTTTCTAATGCGCTAGCATGAAAGTTATCAACTGATTTAGTTGAATCAGCTAGAAATGAAATCATTGTGCCATTACCATAAGTAGCTACTTCTTTATTATAAGGCTTGGTTACATAGAACTCTATTTCGTCAGGGTTATTTTTTGGGCATAACAAACATATTTACCTGTAGTTTTTACTTTTTTAATTCCTAGAGAAATAAAAACTGAATCATAGAATTTAGCAGATTTATTAAGATCGTTTGATCCAACCATAACGAATGCAAAAAATTTCTTCATGCTTCATGATACTGCAAAATTAACGTTGAGTCTTTGATGTATTAGGCTGATTTTGCAGAAAAATTTTAAAAATTTTTGATGTAGGTGGATCAAGGCTAAATTTTTGTGCTATATACTAATAGATAGTTAACCCATTATTGGTAGATCGAACATCCCTTTACCTCTCCAAAGTACAAAAGTTAAAATTGCTGCTTTATGTGTAATCATAGAATGACTCTGCCATCTATAGTGCGTTTTTGTTTCATTGGGGTTTAATAAGATTTCCTCTTCCTTTGTTCGAAATATAGCATTGCCGCCTAGATTTAAGTATATTTCTTCAGCCTCATGACTATGCCAATCATAATCTAATCCATTCCCCCAAAAACCTATGAAACCTCTAAGTTGAGTTGAATTAAAATGCCCCTCAGGTCCAAAAAGTTCACAATAGCCATAGCGATTGTAAAGATCATGGCCAATCTCATCTTCTGTATAGGTTCTTTTCCAATGCATTAAATTTACATTGGCTTTAATAGCTTCAATAAGAGGATTTGTTTCTGTTGTGCTGCTGAAAGAAAAATTTTCTACAAGTTTAGCTGCCGGTATCATTCTTGGTGGTAAATTGGAATTAACTAGATCATCAGGCCATTTGGCAAAGCTTTTTAGATCTAGATTCGATTGATAAAGATTTGATGCTGCCTCAAGAATATTTATCATAGGCATCTTTTTTTTCTAAATTATTTATGTTATCTAAATTATTCATAAATTAGTTAGTTAAATCATTTAAATTTTATTTTAAGGCAGAGCTTTATAAGGCTTTATCTTAATAAAATTATTATACATCTAAAAATCTGCCTTTGACAAGTTACGCTTTTACACAGCTAACTTTGTTGCAAAATAAGGATTATAGAGGCTTAGTTAATGAAAACGAGCGATTAGGAAAACAAAAACTTGATTTAGTCATCTTATAGAATTACAGGACAGATAATGAGATTTATTCAAAAAAATTATATCTATGTATCAACTTTAATTTTAACCTCATTAATATTAAGACTTTATAATTTAAATTTTGAAGATTTATGGTTTGATGAATTGGCATCACTTTGGATCGCAGACCCAAATATTTCATTTAGCGAAACAATGGAGAGAAATATTGAAGTAAATCAAGGTCCTCATTTAGTTTTTACAATAATATTAAAATATTTTTTTTTAATATTTGGATACAATCCAGATTTAGCAAAATTAGTTCCAGTAATATTTGGCACATTATCAGTGCCAGCATTAATCTACCTAACTAAAATGCTTGATAAAAGTAAGTCTTGGTTATTGATAGGTTTTTTAATCTCAATAAATTATTATTCGATAAGCTATTCTCAGGAATTAAGATCTTATTCTTTGGTATTCTTTTTTAGTTTGATAAATTTAATTTTCTTTTTAAAAATATT
>CAJQSH010000044.1 GCA_905612505.1 uncultured Candidatus Pelagibacter sp.
GTTTAATATGGTCTTTTGGTCCATTGGTGGTTAGATATATGAATGAACCACAGTTAGCACCGTGGCAGTATATTTTTGCAAGAGGATTAACAATTTTTGTAATCATAAATTTATATTTATTTTTTGAGGAAGGAATTAATTTTTACAAAAATTATTTTAAAATAGGTGTATCTGGAATTATTGGTGGTATTGGACTTGGAATAGCAATGGTTACATTTATCTATTCAATTACAAACACTAGTGCCGCAATCACCTTGCTTTGTTTAGCAGCTATGCCTTTTTTTACCGCTTTATTAGGTTTTTTATTTCTAAAAGAAAAAATCTCCTTAAATGTTTGGATGGCTATATTAATAGCAACTATTGGAATTGCCATAATTGCTTTTGGAAACACTGAAAAAAATTCACTAGTAGGGTTAATTTTTGGTATGACAGCATCTGTTGGTTTTTCAGTTTTTTCTGTAACTCTACGTTGGAAAAAAGAAACACCTAAGTTTACTACTGTTGCCTTTTCTGGTTTTTTTTGTGTTGTTATGTCGACTGTTTTTATTCTAAGAAATGAATTAAACTTTTTTTCATCAGGCTACAATGGTGCAATGTTTTCATTGCACGGATCATTAGTTTGTATAGGATTAATTTTATATTCCATAGGTTCAAAAGCTATACCAGCAGCTGAACTTACTTTGCTTTCATTGACAGAGGTAATAGGTGGTATTTTTTGGGTATGGTTACCTTTATTTAGAGTAAATGAAATACCAACCACCAATACAATTATCGGTGGATTTTTTATTTTTATGTCTATCATTTATTATAGTCTTACAATTAAAACGAATAGAAGGTTTATTGCTTTAAACTAGTTAAAATGGAAAAATAAAATGGAAAGACCAGATTTTTTTACTTTAAAAAACGGTGAGAAAGCAAAACTTCCTTTTACTAATAAGGAATACAAAAGAAGATTAAATAATTTAAGAACTATAATGAGTAAAAATAATCTTGATATGATTATTCTAAGCTCAATGCACAACATTGCTTATTATACAGGTTTTATCTATTGTTCATTCGGCAGACCATATGGATGTATTATAACTCAAAATAAGATATCAACCATTTCTGCAAATATTGATGCAAGTCAACCATGGAGAAGATCTCATTGTAATAATGTAATCTTTACTGATTGGAAAAGAGATAATTTCTTAAAAGCTATTGTATCAATCATTGGAAGAGAAGAACCGCCAAGAAATATTGGAATCGAAAATGACCATATAACATTGGATACTAAAGAAAAATTATCTTCTATTTTTACTTTTTCAATATTTAGTGATGTGTCAAAATATTTAATGCAGCTTAGAATGATTAAATCTGCTGAGGAAATAGAAATTATAAAGAATGGTGCAAGAATTGCAGATATTGGGGGTCGAGAAATAGTAAAGAATATTAGAGTTGGAGAAAGTGAGTTAGAAATTGCAATAGCAGGCAGAGATAAAATGGAAAGAGAAATTGCCAAAACATATCCAGACGCAGAATATATGGATACTTGGGTTTGGTTTCAGTCTGGAATAAATACGGATGGCGCGCATAACCCAAAAACTTCTAGAAAACTTTGTTCAGGAGATATTCTATCTTTAAACACATTCCCAATGATTTCAGGATATTACACAGCACTAGAGAGAACTCTTTTTGTAAATGAAATTGATGATGCTTCGTTAAAAGCATGGGAAGCAAATGTTAAAGTTCATAAAAGAGGACTAGAATTAATTAAACCAGGTACCAAATGTTCAGCTATATGTCATGAGTTAAATGAACTTTTTGCTGAACTAGGTTATCTTCATTATCGAACATTTGGTTATGGTCATTCATTTGGCGTATTATCACATTTTTATGGTAGAGAGGCTGGTTTGGAATTAAGAGAAGATATTGATACAACGCTAGAAGAAAACATGGTTGTTTCAATGGAACCAATGATAATGATCCCTAAGGGAAATCCTGGAGCAGGTGGTTATAGAGAGCACGATATTTTAGTTATAGGAAAAAATAGCACAGAAAATATTACCAAGTTTCCTTTTGGTCCAGAACACAACATTATTAAATCGTAATTTATGAATGAAAAAAAAACTATAGTTAATAGTTGGAATGAGTGGGACCCTTTAAAGCATGTAATTGTTGGTAAAGCGGATGGAACATGCATTCCAGCTCCAGAACCAGCGCTAGATGCAAAAGTTCCAGAAGATTCAGACATGAGAGGAAATTTTGGCCCAAGAACTAAAGATACAATTGATAAAGCAAATCAATTACTTGATGATTTTTCGAATATGTTAATTAAAAGAGGTATTAAAGTAGATAGACCAAATCCAATTGATTTTAATAAAAAAACTTCTACTCCAGATTGGGAAGCAGACACTATGTTTGGATGTATGCCACCTAGAGATGTTTTACTCACGGTTGGTGCCGAAATTCTAGAGGCTACAATGAGTTACAGATGTAGATGGTTTGAATATCTATGCTACAGACCTTTATTAAAAAAATATTATGACGAAGATCCAAATATGAGACATGAGTCTGCTCCAAAACCAAGATTAACAGATTTAGATTATAGAAAAGATTATTTATCAGATAAAATTGGAATTCAAAAAAGATTAGCGTGGACTGAAGATAAATTTTTTGTAACAACAGAAGAAGAACCTTTATTTGATGCTGCAGACGTCTTAAGATTTGGTAAAGATTTAGTGGTACAACATGGTTTTACAACAAATCTTAAAGGAGTAGATTGGATTAAAAGACACTTTAAAGATCACAGAGTTCATGCAGTAAATTTTCCTGGTGACCCTTATCCAATTCACATCGATGCAACATTTACTCCAATTAAAGAAGGTTTGATTATTAACAACCCTCAAAGAAAACTTCCAAAAGAACAAAGAAAACTTTTTGAAAATAACGGATGGGAAATTATTGACTCCGCACAACCAGCGCACAACGAACCCCCACCACTATGTTATTCATCTACCTGGTTATCTATGAATGTTTTAGTTTTAGATTCAAAAACAGTATGTGTGGAAAAAAGTGAAGTATATCAAGCAGAACAGTTGGATAAACTGGGAATGGAAGTGGTTCTTGTAGACATGAGAGATGCATATGCATTTGGTGGAGGACTTCATTGTTGTACAGCCGATGTTTATAGAGAAGGGGAGTTAAAAGATTACTTCCCAAAACAATAATATTTATGTCATCTAAAATTAAAACCAAAAGAGAGAGAGTTAAATTTGCCTCTGACAATGTAGTAGGTGCATGTCCAGAAGTTTTAGAAGCAATTATCTTAGCAAACGATGGAATAGCTTCACCTTATGGCAATGATGAATGGACAAAAAATTTACAAAATAAATTTTCTGATATTTTTGAAAAAGAGGTGATCGTTTATCCAACCGCATCAGGTACAGCGGCTAATGCTTTAGCTTTATCTGCACTAACTCCTGTTTTTGGCAATATTTATTGTCATAAACTTTCGCATATAAATACTGATGAATGTGGTGCTCCAGAATTTTATACAGGTGGTGCAAAACTTGTTACTCTTAATGGAGTTAATGGGAAAATTACACCAGAGGAATTATCTGAGAATATGGGGGGTGTTGGAATTGTTCACCACACCCAACCATCTGTCGTAAGCATTACACAGTTATGCGAAACGGGTGAGACTTACCAGTTAGATGAAATTTCAGCAATTGCTAAGATAGCTCATAAATATAATTTAAAAATGCACATGGATGGTGCAAGATTTGCCAATGCTTTAGTATCATTAGGTGTTACTCCAGCCGAGATGACATGGAAATCAGGTATTGATGTTTTATCTTTTGGTGCAACAAAAAATGGCTGTATTGCTGCAGAGGCAATTATATTTTTTAAACCCGAATTAGTAGGTAATCTGCCATTCTTAATGAAAAGATCGGGACATTTACTTTCAAAAATGCGATTTGTTTCAGCTCAACTAGATGCATATATTTCAAATGATGTTTGGTTACGTAATGCAAAACATGCAAATCAAATGGGAAAAAAATTAAGTGAAGGTCTTGATTTAAACTCAAAAATTGAATTAGCATATCCTACACAAGCTAATGAAGTATTTGCTAAATTTCCAAGACCAGTTATCGAGCATCTTAATTCAGAAGGTTATAAAATGAATGAAGAGGAGCTAGATGGAAAAGCGGTAAGACTTGTTGCAGCTTGGAATACACAAGATTCTGATGTGGATCAACTTTTACAAACTATTTCTGAAGTAAAATAAGTTAGCTTGGGTTTTCTTTTAAGAAATTAATATAATTTAAAACTTCATTAAAATTTTCATCAGGAATATCCTTATAGGTGACATTAAATTTACTTTTGACACAAAGAGTGACAATAAAATGACACCTGACTCTCGACACCCCTGACAACCTAAAACCCCTATGCTCGCTTAGTTATTAAAATATACTTGGCATAAACACAAAGCAATTTTAATGACAAAACTTTACAACAAACCAGTAACATTTCTGAGTGGAATAACCACCAACAGATATGATAGTCTTTAATCATGAAAAAACTATTTATAATTCTAATTTCTTTGTTAATCGCTAATTCAGCATTTGCCTATTATCCAATACCAACTTCTTTATCTAAATTAACTAAATACTTTAAAAAAAACAACGCTGAGTTAATTAAAATTCCTTCTTACAATGGATCGTTTCGAAGAAGTGATGCTTATGCCAATATAAGAGATGGACTATATAAAAAACGTCCAATTGAAGTTGACGCATTGTTGGCATTTCCTAAAAAAGGTGAAGGTCCATTCCCTGTTGTAATGTTTGTCCATTCAAGTGGAGGAGCTGGTTTATTTTCTGACGAATGGTTTAAATTTAATAGATTAGCAGCAAAATCATTGTTAAAAAAAGGAATTGCAGTAATGTTCTTAGATAATTTCTCTGCAAGAGGTCAAAAAAATACTTACAAAAATCAAACTACAATACAACATTGGTCAACATTTATTGATGCATTTAAAGCACTTGAATATTTATCAAATGATCCAAGAATAAATATTAAAAAAGTTGGAATTACTGGATGGTCTAGAGGTGGAGCAATTTCATTAATGGCCTCTGAAAAGAGATTGAGAGATGCATTAGTGAGTAAAGATTTATATTTTGCCGCTGCACAACCAAGATCACCTCCTTGTCGAGATATAGGAATGTTTGTAAATCCACAGCCAATAAAAGAAACTAAAACTTGGCTGGTTTTAGGTGGCGCTGACAACTATACATTACCTGGACCATGCGTTGAACTGGGTGAAAAATATAAAGCAAATGGTGCTGATATAGAAATAACAGTTAAAAAAGGATGGCATCACGGATTCACTGCTAACTACAAACCTGAAAGAGATCCTAAAGCACAAATTTGGTCAAAATGTCCTCCTGCTTATACAAATGATGAGGGATATATTGTAACCAATAGCGATGTTAAATATCCTTATCCGTGTGTTACATATGGTGCCACAATGGGTGGTAATAAGGGTGGTGTATTTAAAAAACCTTTTCTAAAGTTCTTTGAAGAAAATTTACTTTAAATGAAATTAATAGGTAGAAGACAATTTCTAAAAACATCATTCTCAGGTCTTGCACTTGCAACGTTACCTGTAATTTCTTTTTCACAATCTAATCCTAATATTGTTGTAATTGGTGCGGGTGCAGCAGGTTTGTCTGCTATGGCTGAACTAAATAGAAGGGGTATATCAGCTGTATGTATAGAGGGTATGAATAGGATTGGTGGCAGGTGTTATACAGATAATACAACCTTTGGAGTGCCAGCTGATCATGGTGCTCACTGGCTTCATGGTTTCTCAAAAAACCAAATTGCTGAATTTGGAAAAAAACACAGAGATAAATTTAGAATATATAATGAGCCAGATTATTCGGTTGTTTATGATGGAAAAACAAAAGTCAGTGGAGACGCTCTTTGGGATTTATATAAAAAAATAAAAAAAATTAGACGTAGTATTGGAGCAGATGAGCCTTTAATAAATTATATTCCAGAAAAATTAAAAAAAAATAGTTGGTTCGATACTGTTCATAAAATTGTTGATGATGCTAGAGATCTAGGTAATTTTTCTCCATATGATGATAATAGTAATTGGAATGATCCAGGAAATGGAAATGGTTTATGTAGAGAGGGATATGGAACGTTATTAGCTTACTATCGAAAAGATGTTCCAGTAAAATTAAACACAATTGTTAGTGAAATAAGATGGGATGGAAAAGGAGTACAAGTTGTAACAAATAAAGGAACGATAAGTGCCAAAGCTTGTATTGTTACGACCTCAGTGGGCGTGTTAAAAGCTGAAAAAATTAAGTTTACTCCAGCCTTGCGTCCTAAAAAATACGAGGCTTTTAACGGAATTTCTATGACTATTTCCAATAGAGTTTTAATGCAATTGAAGAAAAAATTTTATAGAAAATTTAAAAATGACACCCATTTTTATACAAAATGTAATAGTAACGGTGCAAAATCACCTAAAACTTTTTATGGTTTGCTTAAAATGTCTGGAACAAACGTATCTCTTTTTGGTACCTCAGGACAATTTTCAAAAGATTTAGAAAATAAAGGTAGTGAAGCTATGATAGATTTTGTTTTAAGTGATCTTAAATCAACCTTTGGTTCAAAATTTTATGAAAAATATTTTATCAAGGCTATTGCTACAGGATGGGCAAACAATCCATTTACACTTGGAGCTTATTCGGGAGCAATACCAGGTAAGGCAAGTTTAAGACATGAATTAAAACAACCAGTAGGAGATAGAATTTTCTTCGCAGGAGAAGCTACTGCGGGTGCATTCAGCACAGTTCATGGTGCTGATCGAAGTGGTATAAGAGCTGTTACAGATCTTTATATATCACCTGCTTTAGATTAAAAAAAAATCTTTTCCTGTAAAATCCTACAGACCAGTAACAAACCAGTAACATTTCTGGGTGAGAGCAAAGTGTTCTATTGCTTAACTTGGGTTCTTCTTCAAATGTTCAATGTAATCAACAACTTCTTGAAACTTCTCGTCTTCTATATCTTTGTAAGAGTTACCAAACTTCTCTTTGACACATATTGCGACATGTGCATAAGGATTTCTTCCTTTTGGGTGATTAGGGTGATCAGGAAGTTGACCCGCTAAATAATCACCAGCTTCCTGTATCATTTTCCACAGTTTACTTGCGTTTTTTTTATTCATACAACCTTAAACTTTGTTTTATCTCATCTATTTCTAGTTTTATTTCTAGTTTGTTGCATAAATTGATCAAACTTTATGAGATTTATTTTTGATGAAGTTTCAATATTCCACATAACTAGTGCAGGGTAGTGTAGCTTAATGTTGGTTAGTGTGCCCCTCTAACACAGTAAATAATCACCAGCTTCCTGTATAGAACGCCATAGTTTACTTGCGTTTTCTTTATTTATTTTTCCACGATAATGCTACATCATAGTAAACTTGACCCAAAATAGACACCAAAAACATTGGTATTGAATGATAATAATATCTTTCAATATATTCTTACTTTGTTAACGTTAAATAATTATCGATATTGATTCGATAAATAACAATAAAAGGGAGCAAATATGAAAATACTACAAGGATTAACAGGAACAATAACTAGCTTAACTAACGTTGTTATTGCTTTACTAGGTTTAGGTATCGTTGTTTCTCTACTTGGTGGAAACGTTCCATTCGTAGGTGGAGTAGCAGAAAATATCATTGGTCTAGTTCAAGGTTTAGGTGATGCAGGTATAGTTGGTTTAATAGCGGCTATTATCATTCTTAACTTATATAAGTAAATATAGTTAAAATTAGCAACCCTATAAGGTTGTTAATAAACAAGTTAAAATCCCTAATCTTTCATTTAAGGATTGGGGATTTTTGATAGGATAATTAATAATGAATAATTGGATTTCTAAAATAAAATCGTATTTAAATAAATTTCTAGAGCTGGGTGTTCTTTTATTAGGAGTATCTGTAATTGCTGAAATATTATTTGGACCTAATGTGGCTTTTTTTGGGTCTCAGGTTACAAAAAACTTAATTGATCTTCTTAATAGTTTGGGAGAGCAAGGTGTAGCAGCATTAATAATTGTTTTTGCAGTAATATTTGTTTATAGAAAATTTTTAAAATAGTCATTTATTTTTAATAAATTTTAAATAGTCTGGCATAACTAGTGCCAACTATATTCATCTTTTCTATGTTTGTTCTTTGGATTCCTACTAAAGAGTTTGAAACAAGGTTAACAACTTCAATGGTAGCTCTACTTTCTTTAATTGCTTATAATTTTGTCTTCGTAGATGATGTACCTAAATTAAATTATTTAACAGCACTAGATAAATACATTCTTTTGTCATATATATTTTGTTGTGTCCCAACATTTATGAGTATTTGGTTTAGTAGATTTATTTCAACTAATCAAAAAAAGACCTACACATATTAATCGAAAAATTAGAGTTTGGGGAATAGCTTTTTATATAACATTTATTTTATGGATTTTTTTTAATAAATAATATTTTTTTAATTCATATTATGTTAAGTAGTTGCCATTATGTAGGTTAAAGTTTTTTTACCCTAAAGTTCTATAATTATTGATGACTTAAAAAAATTTACTTACAATATTATTAGACTTTACGAGTCTCTCAAAAATTTTATTTATCTTCTTCTAAAATTTAAAGGTAGGAATCACAACCACAAGGTATATAATTAATCTTTAATTAATAATTATGAGTTTTAAAAAAAATGTTGATTTATATGTTGAGCAATCAGCAAAATTACTGAAATTCAGCGATGATCTTATAGATCACATTAAGTCTACACACTCATTAATTAAAGTTAATGTTGGTGTTGAGATAAATAAAAAAATTCATAATTTTACAGGTTGGAGGGCCGTTCATTCAGAGCATATTTTACCAAGCAAAGGTGGAATGCGTTATTCTATAAATGTAGACCAAGATGATACCGAAGCTTTAGCTTCATTGATGACATACAAGTGTGCTATTGTAGATATTCCATTTGGTGGTTCTAAAGGCGGATTGAAAATTAATCCCAAAAATTACACAGAACGACAACTTCGTTTAATTACCAAAGCTTTTGCAACTAAACTAATCAATAAAGGTTTTATATCTCCAGCAATCAATGTACCAGCGCCTGACGTTGGTACCACTGAGAGAGAAATGGAGTGGATTAAAGATACTTATAAATCTTTGAAACCTGAAGATATCAATTATAGAGGCTGCGTTACTGGAAAACCAATTCATAGTGGAGGTATAGTTGGAAGAACAGAGGCAACAGGCAGAGGTATAGAGGAGGTGATTAGAGAGTTATTTAGACATAAGGATGTTGTTAAAGAAGCAAAGTTAAAAAATAAATTAAAAGATAATTTAATTGTTATTCAAGGATTTGGAAATGTGGGAAGTAATTTAGCAGAACACTTATATAATAGAGATAATGCAAAGATTATAGCCATAGGTGAAAGTAATGGATATCTGTATAATAAAAAAGGTATTGACATTAGTAGTTTAAACAAATTTTATAAAAAAAATAAAACCATCAATAACAAAAAACTAGGAAAATTTTATAATAAACCAGATAAATTACTAGAGCTAGATTGTGATATTTTAATACCAGCGGCCTTAGAAAATGCCATCACAATAAAAAATGTTAAGAAAATAAAAACTAAAATAATTATAGAGGCTGCAAATGGACCTATTTCTTTTGAGGCAGATAAAGAATTAAATAAAAGAGGAATAATGATTTTACCTGACATCTATGTCAACGCTGGAGGAGTTGTTGTTTCTTATTTTGAGTGGGTTAAAAATATATCGCACATAAGATTTGGAAGAGTTGAAAAAAGATTTCAAGAACATAAAGTATTAGATCTTATCAATTTAATTGATCAAAAAACAAAAACAAAAACAGACCCTGTGTTAATTTCTAAAATAATTCACGGAGCAAATGAGGAAGATTTGGCTTATTCAGGTTTGGAAGATTCAATGCGGAATGCCTTTAATGAAATTTTGCAAATTAAAAAAAAAATTAAAAAATCTTTTAGAGAAAGCACTTATTACCTTTCTTTACAAAAAATTAGAAAATTTTATACACCAGAAGGTTTTCCAAAAAGATAAGATTAAGTTATTTTGATTTATCTCAACTATATCTAATGGTATATCAAGTTCATATTTAAATGGAAAATTTGATTAAAAAACTAGAGGAACAGATTACATTTCTTCAACACGAGATATCTCAAATAAGTAATGAGCTTTATTCGCAGCAAAAAGAAATCACAGATTTAAAAAAAGAAATTTTAAATTTTAAAAAAATAATTAACGAACTAGATAATGAAAATGAAACAAATATTATTAAAGAAGATAAAAAACCACCACATTACTAATTCTTATAATTAATTCATGACAAAAAAATATGATGTTATTATAATCGGCGCTGGCGCAGCGGGCTTGATGAGCGCCATAGAAGCGGGTAAAAGGAGCAAAAAAGTACTTCTGGTAGATCATTCAAAAAAGATAGGAGAAAAAATTCGTATATCAGGTGGAGGTAGATGTAACTTTACAAACATCAATATCCACCCAAGTAAATTTATTTCAAAAAATCCTAAGTTTATAATATCTGCTTTAAGTCAATATACGCAAAATGATTTTATAAATATAATTAAAAAACATAATATTAAATTTCATGAAAAAAAGTTAGGACAGCTTTTTTGTGATGAAAGTGCTCAACAAATTGTTGATATGCTGCTTTTAGAATGTCAAATGGCAAACGTTACATTGATGAAAGAAATAATTATTACAGATGTTGATAAACAAGATGATCAATATTTTATTGTTGTTAATTCTGATAAATACTTTTGTAATTCATTGATTATCGCTACAGGAGGTTTATCTGTTCCCAAAATTGGAGCTAGTAAATTTGGTTATGATATAGCTAAAAAGTTTAATTTAAATATTATAGAAACATTGCCCGCATTAGTACCTCTGACTTTTAATAAAAAATTACTTACTATGTGTAAAGAACTTAGCGGATTATCTTTAGAAACAGTTGTTTTTCTTAATAAGGCTTTTTTTCAAGAAGGTATGCTATTTACTCATAGAGGATTAAGTGGGCCTTCCATATTACAAATCTCCTCTTATTGGAAATTAGGCGATAATATTAAAATTAACCTTTCACCAAAAATAGATATTTTTAAACTTTTAGAAAGCGAAAAAAACTTAAATCCTAAGCAGGATATTAATAATATAATTTCAAAAACTCTTCCTAAAAGATTGGCTTATATGATCTGCAAAGAAAATAATGTTAGTGGCAATATATCTGAATTATCAAATAAATTATTAAAACAATTAAGTGATTCCATAAATATGTGGATTATTAATCCTACTGGATCTGAAGGGTATAGAACAGCGGAAGTTACTCTCGGTGGTATAGATACTAATGAGCTTTCTTCTAAAACAATGATGTCAAATAAAAATCCAGGTTTATTTTTTATTGGTGAAGTTGTGGATGTTACTGGTCATTTGGGTGGTTATAATTTTCAGTGGGCATGGTCCTCTGGTTTTGTAGCTGGTCAATATGCCTAAATATTATGTTTCTTTTGTACGGTTTACCTACATTTTTTATATTCATATCTCAACATTATTTATTTATTAGTATTATTAGTATAAATACTTGACTCTTATGCATAATAAATCATTTTCAGAAATTGTTGAATCATTAAAATCACAAGGTTATAAAACCTCATTAGTTGAAATTGAGAGATATGGGGATTTTTGTCCCGAAGATGTTGATTGGAATGATAAAGATGTTCCACATTTAAACATAGTTCACACAAAAGTCGAAGGCATACAAACTGTTATTTCAGAAAAAATAATGAACTCAATTTATTTTCAAAAATTACCATATTTAGGATTTAAGATACCATTGATTGTTAATAGCTACGAATATGCAAAATTCAACAATATATATTATACCACTTACGGTCCATTCATTCTTGTTATTAATTCAATTAGTGAGCTTGTTTCAAAAAATAAAACTAAAAATATTGTAACCATCGCCATAGCTTCTAAAAGTTTTTTTAAAATATTTCACCCACTCATTAAAAAACTATTAATTAAAAATAATAATTTGCTCATGAGAGAAGACTTTCCAATGAGAGAAAGAAGGGGGGTATTAAGAAAAAATAATCACAGTTTCTTTTCTAAATCAAAAACTTATTCTTATAGCAATAGTACAGACATTTACAGAGCAAATATTTTTTTAGAAAAAGGCTCAGATCTACCTATATCAATAAATAAAGAAGAATTAATTAACGCTGATAACGAACAAATTTTAGGAAATAAAGTTGGAATTTATTCTTTTTTTATAAATATTGATAATTATAAAAATAAAAAATTATGGCCAACTACCTGTGTTCATGAAGGTGCACCATTAAATAAAAATTGTATTGAAAAAGATCTATTATTATGCCCTTGGCATAAAAGAAAAAACCTCCCATTAATACAAATTGATTCTTCAAATAAAATACATATTTTTAAACATGTTGATTACGCCATCAAGGAAGATGAAAATTTTATAAAAATAAAATATAGAAATAACCCAAATTATTATGATGAAAAAACACACACTTTCTTAGAGTATTAAGATATATGGATTCAACAATTTCATCTATACATTATTGCCCTGTAAAATCTTTATCCTTTCAAAGCATTGAGTCTTGTGAGATTAAAAAAGATTTAGGAATCATGAATGATAGAATGTTTGCTTTTTCACGTACCATTGATGCAGAAAAAGTTAAATTAATTGAAAAAAATCCTGATAAGCGAAACTTGAATAATTTTTTAACATTAAAAAACTCTCCAATTTTAAATAAGTATAATTTTATTTATAGAGATAACAAATTAATGTTAATGCTTGAGGGTAAAGAATTAATATCAATATCAGTAGATGATGTAGAACAAAGATCTTTACTTATAAATAAACTGGTAGAGCTAGAAAGTTCATTATTAAAACCAATTTCATTACTACAAAATAAAAAATTTCCTTTTTATGACACCTCGCATTCTGATAAAGTTTTTAACTCTATGTCCTTGGTAAATCTTAATAGTATCGAAGATTTGGGAAAAAAAATTAACAAAAAAATAGAGTTTCAAAGATTTAGAGGAAATTTTTATGTTGATGGAATTGATGCTTGGGAAGAGCGTAATTGGATTAAAAAAACTATAAAAATTAATAATGTTTCGTTTAAAGTCGAAAGAAATATTCCACGTTGTGTAGCTATTAATTTAAAACCTAAAACTGATGACAACGGGTTAAATTTACTTCATTCTTTAAAAAAAAAATACAATCATTTTGATTTGGGTGTCTATTTAAGACCATTGAATGACGGTGAAGTTAAAATTGGAAACACAGTAGATATTAATCAATAAAAGCTAATTCAATTCTAACAATAATTGTAGTTACACACCAGATGGGTTTTTTCAGGTAGATTTCTGACCGTGTTTTTTTAATGTAGGAAAAGTATTTGAACAAGGACTCCTAACAATTATTTGCTAACCCATAAAACGACAGAAAAAAACAATTTTTACAAGCTGTACTTGATGCTAATTAAGAAATAATATCTTTATTAACAGAAATTTCCTCTTTTGTAGGCTCTTCTATAGGTTCTGTTGTTGGATTTAACTCCATTCCTATTGGTGTTATTGTTTGTGGCATGGCAGTAAATTGTGAATCAGGATTATTTTCTGTTGTTCTTATACGCATTCTATGAAGTGCATAAATACCAATTATTAAATGAAAAATTATTAAAAATACAAAGTAACCATTTGAGCCAATAACACTCATAAATATAGAACATAAGAAAGGTCCACTAATAGCTCCTAATCCAAATGTAAATTGTAAACCAGCTCCTGCTGCAACAAATTTTTCTTTAGGAATAAAATCATTTGTGTGTGCAAAAATTATTGCAAACATAGGTAAACTACAAAACGAAAATAAAATTAAAAATATATAAAACCAAGTTTTACTTGTGCCAAGATCACCAGGTAAATACATTTGTCTTGATGCAAAAATGGCACAAATTGCAAAAAAAGCTGCACCAAATGTAGTATAGATTATAATTAACCTTCTATCAAATTTATCAGATAGTTTTCCAATAGGAAATTGTGCAATAGCACCTGATATTGCTAACAAGAAAGTTACAACTGAAATTTCAAAAATAGTAAAATTCATTGAAGCTGCATAAACAGCAAGTAATGAAAATAAAGCTGATTGTGCGGTACCATAAAAAAGAGAACCTACCATTCCCAATGGAGATGTTTTGTATAATTCTTTTAAAGTCATACTGGTAATTTTTTTGAACGTAGGAGCTTTTCTTTTAGTTAGCAAAATTGGAATCAACGCAAGTGACATAAATAAAGAAACTAATATAAAAGGCTGAAAGTTTTCTGGCTTACTAAAATTTAAAAAAAACATTCCAATTGACATAGATCCATAGAGTACAATCATATAAATAGACAAAACACTCCCTCTATTTTTATTGCTTGATCTGTCATTTAACCAACTTTCAGCAATTGTATATATAGAAACCATACTAATACCGGTGATAACCCTAAGTATAAACCAAGTAAAAGGATGAATAAAAATAGAATGCATTAATATAACTATTGAAGCAATAGAAGCAAAAGCTGCAAATACTCTTATGTGACCTACTCTAAATATAAAACCAGGAATAGTTTTTGCGCCAATAAAATATCCAACATAATAACCTGATAGCATGAAACCAGTTGCAAGCAGACTAAACTCTTCTTGAACAGCTCTTACACCAAGTAGTGATCCTTGGTACCCATGAGCCAACATTATGAAACCCATTCCTAAAAATAATGCCCAAGAGTTTTTTAAGATTTTATTCATAAATCAGACCGTAGTTATTTCTGATCTACCTGTAAATCAAGTCTTAATTGTGATGAATCTATGAATTTCTTAATTTAATAAACGAGTGGATTGCGATTGCAGTTATGATCACGACCCCACCCTGAATGGTTTCGAGACTAGGTTGTTCCTTAATAATCAACCAAACCCAAATAGGTCCAATAATAGTTTCTAACAAGAAAAATAGGTTTACTTCTGCGGCTGGAATAAACCTAGGGGCTATAGTCACTAATACAAAAGGTATAGCAACACACATAATAGACATAAGAGGAACAATAATTAGGTCATCACCTACTAATGTAAAATTTTCAATAAATAGTAGAGCAAATAAAGCTACAATTAATTTTCCAACTACAGCAGCAGGAACTAAATTTTTTTCTTTTGCTGATCTAATAGTAACGGCACCAACAGCTAAACCTAGGGCAGTTATAAAACCCAAGATGTCACCAAAAAAATTACCAAGGTGTATTGAATCGTAAAATATATATATAGCAGCCATAAAAGTTATAAATATTGTAATCCAAGTTTTTTTATCAGGTAATTCTTTAAGAAATATTGCACCTAGAACAGCAGACAACATTGGAGCCATTGCAATCATCACCAAAGTATTTGCTACATTGGTATTTTGAATTGAAACTACAAAAGTTATATTGGTTAAAGAAAATGTGCCTATATAAATTAGACCATGATACCCACTTGAGAAAAGCATTTTAAAGAAACTTAGTTTGTAAATTAATAACATTCCCAACAAAACAGTTACAAAAGGGATAAGTCCTCGATAAAAAACTAAACCCCAAGTGTCAACACTAGAAAGTCTGATAAATAAAGAGTCAGGGGTAATAAACATTACGGCAACGAAGGCTAATAAAGATCCTTTTTGTTGTTCGGTTAAATTATTCACGCGCGCAAACCATTCCAAAAAGTTTTAGCTAAATTTATATTTGTAAGATCAAAATATGTTTTAAGTCCAGTAGGCGATGTTACATTTATATCTCCATTTAATTTTTGATCTATAAAATCAATACCAGCAAAATAAATGTTATTTTTTTTAAGATTCTTACCAATTAGATTAGAAATTTTAATTTCAGCTTTTGTTAATTTGGTTGTTATAGGAATTGCACCTTTGCCCATATTACTTAAGAAAGATCCTTTTTTTGGAACTCTTGAAATTGCACCACAAATTTTACCATTAATTAAAAAACTCTTTTATCACCATATTTAATCTTAGGTAAAAATTTTTGACACATAATATGTCCATGTTTTATAATAAAGTTTAAAATTAATTTTTTATTAATTTTTTTTTCAATTAAATGAATGTTATTTCCACCAAAACTATGAATAGGTTTAATAATAATCTTTTTATTTTTTACAAAAAATTTATTTATTTCACTCATATCTTTTGTAAAAATTGTATCAGGCATATATTTTTGAAAAGAGGATGAATATAATTTTTCTGAGATATTTCTTATAGATGTAGGATTATTAACTATCTTAATTTTATCTTTAATTTTATCCAATATGTATGTAGTTGAAATATACTCTAAATTAAAAGGTGGATCTTGTCGTACTAACAAATATTTACATTTAGATAAATCTAATTTAAATTTTTTATTAATTTTGAATAAAACCTTGTTTGAGTAGTTGAACTCTACATAGTAGCCATTAGCTGTAACTTTATCGTTAATTATTGAAAGATCTTCTGGTTCATAATAAAAAATTTTATATTTCCTATTTTGAGCCTCCACAGCAAGGAATATACTGGTATCACTTTTAAAATTAAGTTTAGAAGGGTGATTTCCTTGAATTGCAACTATTTTATTTGTCATATAGGTCATTTAAATTTTCATTTTTAGAAAATTTATTAATCATATGATCTGCGTTTGTTGTCTTATTATTAATTAGTTTTTCCAAATGGCCTAGAAATTTTGCTTCACTATCATTAGATTTATTTAGAATATTTCTTTTTTCTAAACCCTTTTTTGAGATGCCGAGAAGCAGGGTTGACCAATGTAGTAAATCTTTATCCATTAACTCTGTATTAAAGCCTTTTTTAGGTGCCTCTAAATAAGCATTAATAATTTTATTTTTATCCCATTTAGAAATTAACTCATAAGCCTCATCTAAATTACCATATAAAATTCCAGTATTAAAAGCTGGTCCAGCACATAAGCAATCCCAACCACATGTATCCATTGATCTCAATTCAATATATTTTTTTAACCTATTTTCAGTAAAGATGGTGCTTAGATGAATTGTTAAATCATCTTCAGTTGGCAATCTATTGTCTATCTCATTAATTTTTTCATTCATAAAATCTAAAAAAGTATATTTTTTTCCAGATAAATATTCTTTATTATTTTGAATAAAGAGAAGGGGAAAGTTTATTGAAAAATCAGCATATTTTTCAAAGTTCATGTTATCAAAAAAAACCTCAGGCAATCCACCTCTTGACGTTTCTTGCCAAACTTTAGACCTGTAAGACATGAAGCCACTATTTTTTTTTTCAACAATTGAAGAGTTGGCAAATAATGCAATTGAAATAGGCACTATTGAATTAATTATCTTAAATTTTTTTATAAAATCTTCCTCAGAATTATAATCGAGGTTTAATTGAGTCCCACAAGTTCTATACATCATATCCAAACTTAAGGGTCCACCATTAGGCATATCTTTAGTCATCACCTCATATCTTTGTTTTGGATTATTTGGAACTTCATTTAGATTTGATATTGGGTCAAAGCCAGAACTAACAATTTTTAAATTTAGTTTTCTAGTTACTTGCATTAATTCAAATAAATAATCATGAGATTCAGAGCAAGCTTCGTGAATATTATTTAATTTATCACCTGATAACTCAATTTGATTTCCTGGCTCAAGGGTAATACTTTTTCCTTGTTTTTGTAAACCAATAACATTTTGTTTCTCGATTATCGGTTCCCAACCAAATTCACAAAGTGCCGAAAACATTTTTTTGATAGTTGAGTAATCAACTCTCTTATTTGTTTTCTGATCAAATAAAAATTTTTCATGCTCGATGCCCACTTTAAAATTTTTAGTATCTTTAATACCAGACTCGAAATATTTGATTATATGTTCTTTGTGATTAATCATTGATATATATATAGTGATCTAAAATTTATTTTAAAGCCAATAAAATTTGCTATAATGAAGTATATGGTTTCCTTGAAAAAACTCTTGTAATTAATGGTTCAAACTCTTTAAGTGTTAAACTTTTAAAGTTTGGATCAAAAGATGTTTGGTCCCAATTTTCACAAAATTGTACCGTATCATTATAGTATTTGTGATTTTTATATTTATCTCTTAAGTTTCTGTCTTTACCAAGATGGTGTGCATAATAATACATTTGAAATTCACCATGTTTTTCAATAATCCAATGAGTTTTTTCAGAGACATAAGGTTTTA
The DNA here is from genome assembly GCA_905612505.1 of uncultured Candidatus Pelagibacter sp. GTDB lineage: Bacteria > Pseudomonadota > Alphaproteobacteria > Pelagibacterales > Pelagibacteraceae > Pelagibacter. The sequence goes on from CAJQSH010000044.1 coordinate 18,393, forward strand.
AAATAGTAGCTGCATATTCTGCGTGGTTTAATGGTGCCAGTTCATCTCCAATATCATGCAATAAAGCAGCAACAATCATTTCTTCATTTGCTTTATCATTTAAAGCTCTAGTAGCAGTTTGTAGCGAATGTTCAAGGCGTGAAATTTTATAACCTTCAAGAGTAGAGTTTAGTCCACTCATAAAATTTAGTATTCTGTCAGCAGTACTATTGATATATTCTTGTTCATATTTATCTAATAATAAATAATCTTCTTTAGAACCTTGTTTCATTTCAGTAAAGTTTACTGTGCTCATTTTAATTACCTGAAGCCGTACTTAATAAAGATAGTTGAGTTATTTTATCATCACCTAATTCATCAATAGGTTTTACTGGATAATCACCAGTAAAATAATGATCTGTTAATTGGGGATAGGTGTCGTTTCTTTTATCGAAGCCTATTGCTCTATACATTCCCTCGATTGATAAAAAATTTAAAGACTTAGCACCAATGTACTCACAAATTTCATCATTTGTTTTATTAGCAGCCAATAGCTCTTTTTTTGTTGGTGTATCTACTCCATAAAAGTCAGGGTACCTTATTTCAGGACAAGCAATTTTAACATGAACTTCTTTTGCACCTGCATCATAAAGCATTTTTACAATTTTATAAGATGTGGTTCCTCTAACCAATGAGTCATCAATTAAAATAATTTTTTTATTTTTAATTGTAGATTGGTTAGCATTTAATTTTAGTTTTACTCCTAAACTTCTAATTTTTTGACTTGGTTCAATAAATGTCCTTCCAACATAGTGATTTCTAATTAAACCTAGTTCAAAATTTTTTCCTAAATATTGAGCAAATCCGAGTGCTGCTGCATTTCCAGAGTCTGGTACTGGAACTATTATATCTGCATTAATTTTATTTTCTTTAGCAAGCTCTATTCCTAAGTTTTTTCTGTGTTCGTAAGCAGTTTTCCCATCTATTAAACTGTCTGGTCTTGCAAAATAAATGTATTCAAAAACACAAGGTCTAACTTTTCTAGCTGGGAAAGGTTTAATGCTTTTTAATTCATTGTTTTCTATAAATACAACTTCTCCATTCTCAACATTTCTTATAAATTTTGCTCCAATAATATCTAGTGCACAAGTTTCAGAAGCAAAAACATAGCTATCTTTTATTTTACCAATAACTAAAGGCCGAATTCCATAAGGGTCTCTTACACCAACTAAGGTATTTTGTGTAAGCATTACTAAAGCATAACCACCTTGAATTTGAAATATAGAATCAATAATTTTGTCAATTGTTTTGATTCTTTTTGATTTTGCTATGAGCTGAACAATCGTTTCAGTATCAGATGTTGTGTGAAAAATTGCACCATCTTCAACTAACTTTTTTCTAAGTGTAATTGAGTTTGTTAGATTTCCATTATGAGATACACCAATGCCACCGGCGTTAGTATCAGCAAAGAAAGGCTGAATATTTCTTAAAGTATTTTCACCAGTGGTACTGTATCTGTTATGCCCTATAGCATAGTTTCCAAGTAAATTTTTTAACACTTTCTCTTTATTAAAGTTATCGCCAACTAAACCAAATCTTTTTTCTGAATGATATTTTTTACCATCGAAAGATACAATTCCACACCCTTCTTGACCCCTATGTTGAAGTGCGTGAAGACCTAAGGCTGTTAGTGCTGCAGCATCATTACTGTTGCTTATACCAAATACACCACATTCTTCTTTAAGTTTTGGGTTATAGATCTTCAATCTTTTCTTTAGAATCTTGATATTTTTTTTCATTAGGAAACTCTTTAATCAGATAATTACTACCTTTTTCTATGTAAGGAAAGGCGTATGATTTATCCATATTAATTGGCCATTTATTATAATTGTAGACGATATCAATAGATGAAAATATGATCACAGAGATTACATAACCTCTAATAAAACCAAAAAAGAATCCAAAAATAGAATCAAGCCTACCTATTCCTGAGTATTTAACAGCTTTACTGATCCCTTTGTTAATCATCAATATAATAAAAACAACTAAAATAAAAATTGTTATCCCAAGAGCAACGTCTAATACATATTCGCTATCAATAATATTTTTGAAATAAGGTTTAATTTTGGGAAATAATATTAAGGTTACGATATAAGCTAAGAGCCATTTAGAAGCCGCAAGTATACTTAAAACAAATCCATTTTTACAACACTTATAAACAGATAATATTGTAATAATTAAATATATAAGGTCTATAAAAGAGATTGCTGAATAGAAATATTTTAAAGCATCAAACATAGTTAAAATTATTTTCCAAAAGGCTTACTTATTAAAATGAGAGATGGAAGCAAGATTAAGACAGAAATCATAGCTAGCAACATTGCTATACCAGTGAACACACCAAAATAAATAGTAGGTATAAATTTAGAAAACACTAAGATTGAAAAACCAAATACAATTGTTATTGACGTATTTAATATGGCAACACCTACTGTGGAGTGACAAAGCATTAAAGTTTTATTGTAATCTTTATTTTTTAAAAACTCTTCTTTAAATCTATAAATATAATGAATACTATTATCTACTGCTATACCAATGGTTATAGAGGCAATAGTTACAGTCATCATGTCCAGTGGAATTCCTAATAGACCAATAATTCCTAAAATGAAAAAAGCTGCAATAAAATTTGGAACTACACCAATTATGGACAATTTGATATTCTTAAATAGTACCATAAACATTCCAAAAATTCCCACCATAACTAATCCCAATGAAAGTATTTGAGATTTAAATAAGCTTTGTAAGAGATTATTAAACAATATTAAAACACCAGCAAGCTTAAATTCATCTTCATTGAGCTTAAGTTTATTTTTAAGATCATAGTTAATTTGTTTAATCAAATCGTTTCTTCTCAAGCCATCTTGTGAGTCTATTATTCTTAAACTCACTCTAGCTTCATTATCTTTAATTGAAATATAAGGATCAATAATATCTTTTTTAATGCTTTCTGGGATTTTAGAATAAAGAACGCCTATTTCTAAGGTACCTAAAGGTTTATTATTATTTAATTGAGTTGCAACCTTAATTATAGAACTAAAGGATAAAACTTTACCTACTGGTTTTAAGCTATCTAGGTAGTTGTGAACCATTTCAATTCTTTCAACTTTATCTTTTGTAAACCAATATTTTTCTTCATCTTGATTTTCATCAACGTCCCAGTTTTCAAACTCATCATTTTCACTAGATTCTGATATTTTCCTATTTGGAAATTTTAGAATAACTTCCAAAGGAGTGGTTCCACCTAGTTTCTCATCTATAAGTTTCATGCCTTTATATATTTCTGTATTTTTATTAAAATAATTAATAAAACTATTTTCAACTTCAAGACGGGTTATACCAATCGTGCTCAAAACTATGATTAATCCAGTAATAAGAAAGACTATAATTTTATTATTAATTGAAATTTTTCCAAAAAAAGCTGTAATTTTAGATTCACCATCTTCTTTAATTTTCACTTTATTATTTGAAACAAAGCTTAAAAGAGTAGGAAGTAAAGTAAAAGTAATTATAAAAGATGTTACCAAACCAAATGTCATCATCCATCCAAAATCAATAATAGGTTTAATCTCACTAAAAATTAAAGATAGAAAAGCACACACGGTAGTTAATACTGTATAAAGAATTGGCCAAAACATTTTATTTGTGGTCATCGAAATTATTTTAATGTTTTCCAAATCTGGAAAATCATTTCTCAATTGTAAAAAACGTGTACTCATATGAATATTCATTGCGATTGTTAAAATTAGCATCAGAGCAATAAAATTTGAGGATATTACCGTAACTTTCCAACCAAGAAGACCGAGAAGACCAGTCATGATTAGAACAGAAAAAAAACAACTACTTATAGGAATAATGATCCAAATTAATTTTCTAAAAACAAACCAAAGTACAGCAATAATAAAAAAAAGAACCCCTAAACCAAAAACAATAATATCACTTTTAATAAATGACATCATGTCATCTGCAATCATGGGAATTCCTCCTAGATATATTTTTCCAGAATCATTGTAGCTTTTAATAATTTCTCTTATTTCAAAAATGTTTTCATGATTTTTTTTCTTTAGAGAATCTTTATAACTCTCTATTGCATCTATATTTTTGCCTTGCAGTTGTTTTAAAGTTTCATTCTTTTTAATGTAAACTATAATGCCACTTGTTTTTCCATCTTCACTAATTATAAAATTTCTAAATACAGGGCTATTTAAGATTTCATTAAAACCTCTTTCTTTATCAACACTCTCATCTTTTAATGTTGTAAATTTTTCCAATCTTTCTTGTAAGGGTGCATCAGAATTATCTAATAAAGGAATATCTAACAGTGTAACCACACTATGAACCCAATCTAGACTTTGAATTTTATATTTTAAACTTAATAAGTTATTAATAGAAGATTCAGATGTCATTCTTGCTTCTGGAGTGTATGTTAAGACTAAAAAATCTTTGGAACCATATCTCTCTGTCACTTCTTTTAAATACTTTAGATCTGGGTCTCCTTCAATTAGAAGGGTTTCTGATGAAGCATCTAGTCTAAAATCTTTAGAAAAATATCCAAAACTTAATAAAGCAATTAATAGTAATAAAAAAACTGATTTAGGATTTTTTAGAACTGTATTTTCGTATAAATGAAGAAACATCTAGAAATAGTATATATTGGATATTAGTTAATTTATGTATTTTTTTATTTCTGCAAATCTTTGAATTTTGTAAACATTGCCTCAAACTCTAGATCAATATTACCTGTTGGGCCGTGTCTTTGTTTCGCAATTATAATTTGAGCTAAATGAGCTATTTCATTCATCTTTGATTGCCAATCAGCGTGCTCAACAGTTGCTACTTGTGGTTCTTTTCTTTCAAGGTAATAGGCTGCTCTATAAACAAACATTACAACGTCAGCGTCTTGCTCGATTGAGCCAGACTCTCTTAGATCTGATAATTGAGGTTTATGATCATCTCTTTGTTCAACAGCTCTCGATAATTGAGATAGTGCAACAACAGGAAGTTTTAATTCTTTAGCAATAGCTTTAAGACCTTGAGTTATTTGTGAGATTTCTTGAACTCGTCCATCTCTATTATTTAGTGAACCAGTCATTAATTGAATATAATCTACAACGATCATATCCAAGCCAAATAACCTTTTAATACGTCTTGCTCTATTGCTCATAGCGGCAATGCTAATAGCTGGTGTTTCATCAATATACAGTGGTAACTCAGCTATATTTTTTGATGTTTCAATAAATTTATTGAACTGTTCATCAGAAATCTTTCCTCTTCTTATATCATTTGATTTAATTCTGGATTGCTCAGCTAAAATTCTAGTTGACAATTGTTCTGAAGACATTTCAAGTGAAAAAAAAGCAATTGACGATTTCTTACCACTCTCTTGCAATTTTTGAGCAGCATGGAAAGCTATATTGGTTGCTAGAGCAGTTTTACCCATCGAAGGACGACCAGCAATAATAATTAAATCTGAATTATGAAGTCCACCAAGTCTATCATCTAAATCAGTTAAACCAGTTGGCACACCTACAATTCCTTCGTCATTTTTGTAGGCTGCAGAAGCCATTTCTATTGTAAGCTTCATTGCTTCATCAAATTTTACCAATGTTGAATTGAAGGAACCTTTTTCAGCAAGATCAAATAGTAATCTTTCTGAATTTTCAATTATAGTTTGACCATTGGTATTAAGATCATTTAGTTTGGCTGAGTCAATTGTATTCTCCGATATTTTAATCAACTCTCTTCTTACAAACATATCGTAAATAATTCTCGAGTACTCAATAGCCTGTCTTGAAGATGTTGAAAATTTAGTAATTTTAACCAAGTACTCAGGAACATTTAGATCATCTTTTTCATTTTCAAAATAATTCTTTAAAGTGATAGGGTTTGCAAGCATTCCTTTATAAACAAGATTTTCAATTGCAGAAAAAATTTTTTGATGCATTGGATCGTAAAAATTAATATTTGAAATTATAGTATTTATTTCATCAAATATATCGTTAGACACTAATATAGACCCAATGACAGACTGTTCAGCTTCAATATTGTTAGGCAACTCTTTAAATGTATCTTTAACGATGCTTAGATTATTTTCCATAATTAAATTATATCTGATAAAGATTTAAAAAAAATAACTAAAATTTGTTGGGGAAAAAATTGTATAATTATTGAATAGTTTCTGCTGTAATTACGTTAATTGTAATTTCTGAATCTATTTCTGTGTGTAGAATTATTTTAACTTTAAACTTACCAAGTGATTTAATTTCATTTAAAGGTTGTATCATTGAAGGCTTAATATCTAATTTGTCAGTTTCTTTAATTATTTTTGAAATCTCAGTTGGTTTAACGGAGCCATAAAGTTCCTTGTTTTCAGTACTTAATTTTTTAATTAAATATTCTTTGTGGTTAATTTGTTCGGATATTTTTTGAGCTTCTTTCTTTTTTTCATCATCTTTTTTTCCTAAATCAGCTTTAATTTTTTCTACTTCTGCAATGTTTTCCTTTGAAGCATAAAGAGCTTTTTTATTTGAAATTAAGTAGTTTCTAGCAAAACCTCTTTTAACCTCTATGATCTCACCAATGGAACCTATTCTTCTTAAATTTTCTAAAAGTATTACTTTCATTAAATTAACGCCAAGTTTCTAGCTCTTTTAATCGAATTAGAAAGTTCTCTTTGTTTTTTTTGGCAAACATTTGTAATTCGTGATGGTAAAATTTTACCATTTTCAGACATATACTTTTTAAGTAATCTGATATTTTTATAATCTACAGAAGGAGCTCCTTTCATCGATAAAGGACAAGATTTTTTAAATTTATATTTATTGGGTTGAAAAATACTTAGTTTTGCGAAATTACTCTGTTTACCTTTTTTATTCATTGATCTTTTTTTTGATGGCATAATTAATCTTTTCTATATTCTTTTTTTTCATACGTTTCTTTTTTTGAAAAGTACTTTGCTTCTAGATCAAATTTTTTAACCTTTACAGTCATATATCTTAAAAGATTTTTATCAATAATTTCATTTTTTTCTAATTCTTTGATAATTTTTCCAGGACCTTTAATTTTAAAATGTATATAACTACCTTTTCTGTTCTTTTTTATAATATAGGCTAGATTTAACAGTCCCCACTCTTCAGTTTGAACTATTTTACCATCATTTTTTTCAACTATTTTTGAATATTTATCAGTTAATTGTTTAATTTGAGTAGGGCTAGTGTCCTGTCTTGCTACAATTGTATGTTCGTATAAATTCATATTTGTTCTTTAATAAAAAGTGAGGATATACTATTATAATCCTTTAATTACAACACTTAAAACCATAAAAAAATTTAGATATTTAAATGTTTTCTGTTATTTTTCCAGGCCAAGGCTCACAATTAGTAGGTATGGGCAATGAATTATACAGTAAATATAAATTAATTCAAAATTTATTCAAAGAAGCAGACGAGACTCTTGGATTCTCATTATCCAAAATAATCCTTGACGGCCCTAAAAAAGAATTAGATTTAACAGAGAATACACAGCCAGCAATATTTCTATTAAGCTATTCAATATTCAAGTTAGTTAAAGAAGAATTTAATATTGATTTAAATAAAGCTAGTTTTTTTGCAGGACATTCTCTTGGAGAGTATTCTGCTATAGCTTCATCGGACACTCTATCTTTTTCTGATACATTAAAAATTTTGAAGATTAGAGGTAAAGCAATGCAAAGTTCAGTTCCAAAAGGAGTAGGAGGAATGGTTGCCGTATTGGGTTCCAAGATAGAAAATGTAGAAAAAATTATTGAGAAAAATAAAAATAAGTATGAATGTTTTATTGCAAACGATAACTCAGAAAGTCAAATAGTTATAAGTGGTAATGTTATAGATTTAGAAAAAATGATGATTGATTTAAAATCAAACAATATTAAGAATATTAAGCTACCGGTAAGTGCTCCTTTTCATTGTAAATTAATGAATAAAGCTACAATGATAATGAGTGAAGAAATAGCTAAATTAAATTTCCAAGAATCTAAAAATATTCTTATTTCTAATGTAACTGGAAAAGAGATAATCAATTCTTTAGAATTAAAAGATTTACTGGTTAAACAGATTGAAAGTAGAGTTCGCTGGAGAGAAAGTGTTATACTTATGATTAATAAAGGGGTTGATCATTTTATAGAAATAGGACCAGGTAAAGTTTTATCAGGATTGATAAAGAGAATTGATAGAAATGTTAAAGTTAGTGCAATAAATAATGAAGAAGATATAAAGTTAATTAATATAAATGAGTAATTTAAAAAATAAAAATATTATAGTTACAGGTGCTTCAGGAGGCATTGGAAATTCAATAGTAGAAAAATTATACAGCAAAGGTGCAAATATTTTAGCAACAGGTACTAGAATAGAAAAGTTAGATGAAATAAAAAAAAAATATAACAATATTAAAATCTTACAGTTTGATATCGCTCAACATAAAAAAATTGAAGAATTTATAAATAATGCAACAGAAAAATTAGGTGGATCGCTTGATTGTATTATAAACAACGCTGGTATCACAAAAGATAATTTAGCAATTAGAATGAATTTAGAAGAGTGGACAAAAGTAATAGACATTAATTTAACTTCAACATTTTTAATGAGCAAATACTCAATTAAAAAAATGCTTAAAAACAAATCAGGAAAAATAATTAATATTACATCTGTTGTAGGTCATACAGGTAATGTTGGACAGGCAAATTATACTGCATCAAAAGCAGGAATTGTTGCAATGTCAAAAAGCCTCGCTATAGAATATGCAAAGAAAAATATAAATATTAACTGTATATCCCCTGGATTCATTAGTACCGCCATGACAGATAAAATAGATGAAAAATTTAAAGAGGTTATTATCGCAAAAATTCCAGCCAATAGGTTGGGAAAGCCACTAGATGTAGCTAATGCTGTAGTTTTTTTAAGTTCGAGCGATTCAGATTATATTAATGGTGAAACTTTACATGTTAACGGAGGCATGTATTTGGGTTGACAAAACTACTTTTTGATTTAATAACGAATTATAACAAAAAGGAACAATATGTCAGATGATATTTCAAGCAAAGTTAAAAAGATTGTTGCAGACCACCTAGGAATAGATGAAGCAAAAGTTCAAGATGATTCAAGTTTTATAGATGATCTTGGAGCAGATAGTTTAGATACAGTTGAGTTAGTAATGGCTTTTGAAGAAGAATTTGGATCAGAAATTTCTGATAGTCAAGCGGAGAAAATTTTAACTGTTGGTGATGCAATTAAGTTCATTGAAGGTAGTAAGTAATTAAAAAAAATAAATGTCCATAAAAAAAGATGGGATAATGGTAATTTTATCATCCCCATCTGGGGCTGGCAAAACTACATTAGTAAAATTATTATCTAAGAAAAAAAATTATAATATATCTGTATCTCATACCACTAGAAAGGCTCGTATTAATGAAATCCATGATCAAGATTATTATTTCGTCAATCATGAAAAATTTCAAAGTCTGATAAAAAATGAAGAATTTTTAGAATATGCTAAAGTTTTTAATCATTTATATGGAACAACTAGAACGCCTGTAATTGAAAAATTAGAAAAAGGAGAAAATGTAGTTTTTGATATAGATTGGCAGGGTGCGGATCAAATCAAAAATAAAAAATTAAACTATAAATTAATTACATTTTTTGTACTTCCACCGAGCAAGCAAGTTTTATTTGAAAGATTATCTAATAGAGACATGAAAGATAAATTAATAGTAGATGAAAGAATGAAAGAATTTAGTCGAGATGTTTTGCATTGGATCAATTACGATTATGTTGTAATTAATGATAATATTGATGCTTGTTATTCTAAGATTAATAATTTGATTGATGCGGAAATTAATAGTGGCTCAAAAGATTATGATAGTGATTATATTAGAAAGCATGTGGAATTTTTAACCTCTTAAATCTTCATACTCTTTCGTTAGTTTGTAATACATTTCAGGCTCTAAATTTTGTGGTCTTAAATTTAAATTAATATTAAATTTTTTAGAAATATTTTCAGCATTTTTAAAAATTTGATTAAATGGTTTTTTAATCATTTTCCTTCTTTGATTAAAAAAAATCCGAGTAACTGTTTCAAGATTTTTTGGATCCTTTAATTCAAAAAAGTTCTTTTTAGGTGTTAAAATTAATAAGGAACTATCTATTTTAGGTCTTGGTGAAAAACTTTCTGGTTTAATATCTATAATTTTTTTTATATCCAATTTCCAACTAGATAGTATTGACAATCTTCCATAGTTAGAAGTATTTGACTCAGCAATAATGCGATCTGCAACTTCTTTTTGAAACATTAAAACTAACTGATCAAACCAAAATTCTTTATTAATATTAACTATCCATTTTGATAGTATTTTAGTAGAAATATTATAGGGAAGATTTCCAAATACAGTCAATTTTTCTTTTGAAATTTTATTTTCAGATACTTTTAAGATATCATCATTGATAATAATGATTTCATCATTAAATTTTTCATTTAACAATATAGATAAGTCATTATCTTTTTCGACTACATATATTTTTTTAGGTTTTTTTTTAAGAATATGAATTGTCAAGTTTCCACTTCCAGGACCAATTTCTAAAATTTCTTTATTATTTACCTCAACAGAATCAACAATTTGTTCCAAAACGGTACGGTCTATTAAGAAATTTTGTCCCAAACTTTTTTTAGCTCTAATATTCACTTATTTGTCAAAAAATTTTAAAGCTTGAATTAAGCTTAACGGGTTGGATAAATTTTTCCCCATCATTGATTCATTGGGTCCATGATCGGGTGAGATTCTCACAAAAGGTAAACCCAATGTTACATTTATAGCATCGAAACCAAAAATTGTTTTTATGGGGATTAATACTTGATCGTGATACATTCCAATTATGACATCATAGTTTTTTGATTGCTCTTTCATAAATATAGTATCAGCAGCAAATGGACCGCTTACATTATATTTTTTTTTGATAAGGTATTTGATTGAAGGTATAATTATTCTGTTTTCTTCACTTGATTTATAATTGCTTTCACAGTGGGGGTTTAATCCTGTGATAGCAATTTTAGGGTTTTTTTTAAATTTATTTTTATAGAATTTAATAATTAATTTTACATTATTAATTATTTTTTTTTTAGATAAATTTTTATGAACTTCTTTTAAAGGTAAATGCGTAGTTATTGTACTTACTGATAATATTTTATTAAAAATTAGCATGGCAACTTTATTATTTTTATTTGTTTTATTTGCCAAATACTCAGTAATTCCAAGAAATTTTTCTTTTAAAAAGTTTTTCTTTGATATTGGTCCATTTATCAATCCTGAACATTTATTTTCTTTTAACAATAAAAGGGCAATTTCAAAACATTTTTTAATATATATATTTGATTTCGATGAGATTGAGTCAAAAGGTTTTAAAAAATTAAAATTTACATCAATAATATTAATTTTATTATTAGATAGTTGTTTAAAATCAATAATTTTTTTTTCAATTAAGTTTATCTTATAATTAAAACCAAGAATTTTCATTTGTGAAAGCAATAGTTTTTTTGATACAATAAGTATTATTGGTTTTTTAATAGATATTTTTTTGAAACTTTTAAAAAATATTTCCAAGAAAACACTATAAGGTTCACCAGCGACTATTATAATAGGATTTTTATTCACTAATTTTATTATTTAATTTTATTTTGTTGTAATAAATTAAAGAAAATTGGTTATATTGTTTTTGCTTTTCATAATTTATTAATTCTTTCAAAATTTTATTTTTATCAATGTTATTTTTTTTTTCTTTTTTATTATTTATTCTTAAAATTAAAAAACCAGTTGGAACTTTTATTGGTTCGGTTATTTCACCTATATTTAATTGTTTTATTAATTTTATTACATTTTTAGATAATTGATTTTCATCAACCCAGCCTATATGACCGCCAAATTTTGCTGTGTCTGATACACTATAAATATTTGCCGTATTATTAAATCCCGAAGAGATTACACTTTTATTAATATCATCTATTATATTGATTAATTTTTTTTGATCAGAAACTTGAAATAAAATTTCTGATAAATCATATTTGGTTATTAATTTTTTATTTAAACCATCATTCTTAATTTTTTGTTTTAAAATTTTTTCATTAATATTTATTTGTTGTGTGAATTTATTTTTGATTAAATCATTCCACAAAAGTTCAATTTCTAATTTTTTTTTAACGTCTTCTAATGTCAAATTATTAGAAGCTAAATAATTTTTAAATTCATCAATATTTTTAATATTTAGTTTTAGGTAGAGTTTTTGTAGGACATCATTTACATATTCCCGAGTATGATCCAGAGTGTAGTATTTTAATATTTCATTTTTTTTAATTTTTTCTCTAATTACAGAATTTTTAGATATTTTCATAATTGATAATTTATCTAACTTTTTTAAATCATTATTAAGTGTTGTTAGATATCTATATTCTTCTTCTATGTCTAAATTGGTAATAATTTCATTATTAATTTTTAAGACTATATGCGATTCCATTGATGCATTTGATGGCGCTATCAGAATTAATATAATTAATATTTTTGTCGTAAGTATAGCTATTTTTTTATTAATCATTTTTTTGTATTCGGTGTATTAATTTTTCCAAAGGGCATTATTGTAATAGAAAAAAATAGTTGTTCTTCTGGTTTAAGGGCACCATCTGTGTAATAGTCTTTTTTATATTCTATTCCAGCAACCAAACAATCATTTTTATATTCATAAATTACATTGTAATATTCTGTTAAATCCTTTTCTTTATTTTTTCTTGTTTTAAACTTAAGTGAATTGTTATTATCAAAATTAAAGGCAGTAGTATTTGATATATAACTTTCATTACCTAGAATGTTATTTTTTTCTAAAAATTCAAAAGTAGTTACAAAATTATTAACACTTATAGTTGTGTCTATTAGATTATAGTTTAAACTTTTTAAGTTATTATCAAGTGAAAAATTATATGAAAAATCAATAAATTTATTTGTTTTAAATTTCATATCACCAACGATGTCTGATGTTTTTTGACCTAATGTACTTGATGTGGGTAGTTTAAAATTTTCAGTATCTCTAAACAACGTCGCTAAGTTAAAAGAAAATATTTCATTATTTGAATTTAATTTATCATAAATTGAAAATTCATTTCCTAAAGTAATTGATTGACCTCCTTCAACTGTATCGTTTGAACCAATTCTATTAAGTGTAAAAATATTATTAAAATCTGTAATTCGATCATCACTACTTATGTTTTTGTTTTTATTTGGGCTGTATCTCGCAGAAATAATTGGTGAAAGAATGCCCACATACCTATTTCCATCTTTTTTTAATGGATATTTAACCTGATAATTAATTATAGATTGAATGTCATTTTCTTTTTTGTTTTTGTAATTACTTGAATTTTTTGAATCTGCATTAAAATTTTTAATTAGAATTTCATAATTACTCACCAATCCCTTAGAGTTTATGTTGTTATCAGATTTGTAATTAAGATTATTAATTATAACTTTTTCATTAATGTTTGTTTCATAAAGTTTATTATGACCCAGTGATGAAAAGGTCAGGTCACCATCTGTAACAATAGAGTCAATTTTTTTGGAAAAATCATAACTAGGAAATATGTACTGATATTTATCATTATTTTCTCTGCTTAAATCTTCATAAACTTCAGTTAAGAAATTAATCTCAGTATTGTCATTCTTCGCATAAAAATTTAATTTCGAATGTAAGTTGGTTGTAGATTCAATTATTGGTGAATTAAGTTTATAAGTTTTCAGGTAAGTATCGCTTGAGGTTTGCTGAATTTTTAAGTCAATTTTTGATTGATCAAATAAGCCAAAGTTAAAATTAAATGATGATTTTGAAAAAAAGTGGGTTTCTGAATTATCCTCATTAAAAGGCAATGGATTTTTATTTTTAATACTAAAATCTAATACATGATCAGTATTTTTTGTAATATGTCGATATTCGCCTTGGTAAAGAGTTTTTTGATTATAATAAAACCTAGGCTTAAAAGTTAAATCAACATTATCTGCTATCACTTTGTAGTAAGGTAATCCCAAGTAGTTTCCGAGAGTAGAAGATTGTGATAATTGCGGAGCCAGGAAACCTGATTGTCTTTTTACAGTTGGATCAGGGTGAAAAAATTTTGGAAAATATAATACCGGAACATCATAAACTTTAAGCCAAGCATTTTTATAATTTAAAGTTTTTTTAATTTTGTCATGTTTTATCTCATTTGCTGATAAAACCCATGGAGGGCAGCCATCTCTTTTTTTACAGGTGGTAAAGACACCTTTTTTAATTATTGATGTATTTTCTTCTAAAAAAAGTGCTTTACCTTTTAGTCTTGGTTCATTGTCTTGGGAATTAAAAATTTTATTATTAAATTTTATGTTAAAATCTTTTCCAAGCATTTTATTACTGTCTAAACTCAATCTTAAATCTTCAATATTATATTTATTAGATTCACTATCAATTAC
>CAJQSH010000045.1 GCA_905612505.1 uncultured Candidatus Pelagibacter sp.
TCTTATGTGTTGGTTTTTTTTGATTTTTTTATTAATTACGATATATTTTTTTTTATTATTATTACTTTGGTAAAAAATAATTTGCTCTATAGGAATAATAGTGTCAAAAGATTTTGGTATGAGCGCTCCAGTCATCACTTCAACAGTCTCAAATTTTTTTATTTTATTTAATTTAGGATTATCACCAGCAGATAATGTTTTTAAAATTTTAAACTGTTTTGGATTTTTTTTATTCAGTTTGTTTGTTTCTTTAGAATTAATTGCAAAACCATCAAATGCAGCATTAGTACCCGCTGGATAATTTACATGGCAATAAACATCTAATACATTTATTCTATTTATTGATTTTGATGAGTCAACCAACTCGTTTTTAATTTCTATCTTTGATTTTATTAAAATTTTTTTTGCTTTTTTATAATTAATCATTTTAATATTCTATTAACATTTTTTTTTGCTTCTTCAAAGTCTTCTATAGTATTTATATTAAAAAATGGATCAAATTTTTTTATATTAATATCAATTGTTTTTACTCCTATTTTATTTGCCCACTCTTCAACTTTTCTAAAATTGTTTAATATTATATCATTTTCTAGAGTTTTTAATAAATCTACAGACCATAAGCCAAAAATATTATGTCTCTTATTATTTGATTTAACAAAATATAAAGAACTTTCATTTAGTTTGATTTTTTTTTCATACTCATCAATAATCGATACATCAAAAAAGGGTGTGTCTGATGGAAATGTAGCAATCCAATTATAAAGTTTTTGATTTTCCTTAACCCATTTCATTGCACTTAAAACTCCTGCCAATGGACCTAGATCAAGAACACAGTCTGGGATTACAGTTATATTTGCTGGTTTTTGTATTTCTAAAATATCATTTGCGACAATCAGCGTTTCTTTAAATTTATTGTCAATTTTAAACAAAACATGTTCTAGCAGTGTTTTGTTTCCCAATTTTACATGGTTTTTATCCACGCCAAATCGCTTTGATTTTCCACCTGCTAGCACAACAGCTAAAATATTGTTATCTTTCATAAATCAAAATATAAAACATTAATATCTTAATTAAAGAATTATAATGGACTTAAAAATTTTAGAAATTGCATCTAATACTGAAAATCACAAAGTAATTAAAAATTATACTCATCAATCTAAGAATAAAAACCCATTATGTGGTGATGAAATGGAAATTAGTTTGATAGTTAAAGATAATACGATTGAAGATATGGGGTATCAATGTAAGTCATGTATTTACTGCCAAGCTTCTGTTAGTTTGCTTTCTAGGTGGGTTATACAATTACCTATAGAAAAAATTTCAGATTTTGTTTCAAAAGCTGAACTTTTCTTTGATAAAAATTTTGATCAATTAAAAATAATTAATATAAAAGATTTGAAAGATTTTAAAAAAATTATGAATCCAGAAAATATTTCTAGAAAAGAATGTTTATTGCTTCCGTTTAAAACTCTTTCAAAGGCTCTAAACCTTTAAGCTAACAATAACAATACAGATAAAAAATATATGATAAATACAATAAAAGAAAATTTTAATAGAGCCTTTTATGCTTTAATATTTTCAATAATTACGATTGGAACTCTTTCATTTTTAAGTTTTGAAACACCTTATGGATTGTTTCTAGCTGGACCATTTGGATCTACGATGGTTCTACTTTTTGGATATCCAGAAAGTCTTTTTGCTCAGCCCAAAAATGTTTTCTTTGGCCATTTAGTAACATCTGTAGTTGGTATATTAATTCTACAATTTCTTCCGGTAGATCAATTTCTGCAAATAGCTATTGGTGTGGGTCTTGGTATTTTTGTAATGATTTTACTTGGTGTAACTCACCCACCAGCAGGAGGAAATCCTATCGTTATAATACTTGCTGCAGCTTCATACGATTTTTTATTAAATCCAATTATTTTTGGTTCAATAATAATCATTGTTTATGCAATTATTCTAAATCGTTTCATTTTAAAGAAAAACTACCCTAGTAGCTGGAAAAGTTAATTTTTTCGTTGTTTCAAATTTACCCAATTTAAATATACTGGCTAAATGAATTCTAATTACAAAGTCTTAAAATTTAGGTCTAATAGCTCAATAGATGTTAACGATCAAATATCTATAGAAGAGCCTCTAGAAATAATACTAAAATATCAAAACAAAGAAAACTGGGTTGAGAACACTATATCTATTACGATGAGAACACCTGGTGACGATGAAGATTTGGTTAGTGGCTTTCTTTTTAATGAAAGAGTAATTGAAAAAATTGACTATATTAAAAGCATTGAGGTAAGTGGTGAGCCTGTTGGTCAATATAAATTAAATAATAAAGTTATTGTAACAATAAATAATTCAGAGAATGTTGATATTGATAAAATTAAAAGAAATTTTTTAACCAATTCTTCTTGTGGTGTGTGTGGAAAAACATCTTTAGATTCTTTAGAAATTATTAAAAAAGATAAGATAATAAAGTCTATCCCAAAAATAAATCATGAAATAATAATGAAATCTCCTGACATGTTAAGAAAAAACCAATCTGAGTTTTCAAAGACAGGTGGAATTCATGCTAGTGGATT
>CAJQSH010000046.1 GCA_905612505.1 uncultured Candidatus Pelagibacter sp.
GCATTTGCTTTTTTTATAATTCCAGTTTTTACAACTTTCATTAGTTCAGAATTCAACTTAGGTAAGAATTTTAATGCTTCTGTTTTCTTTTTTTCTTCAAGCAGAATGTTCATTTTTTTAATCGCATTTCTATATTTACTCCTTCGAGCCTTATTTACTAATGTTTCTTTAGCAATTCTTCTAATTGTTTTGATTGCTGATTTTGTGTTTGCCATAAGCGCAGTGGTATAGCTCTAGAATTTATACTGGTCAATATAATAATTGCTTATTTTTGGCAAATATTACAAAAGAAAGTTGATCTATTAGATAAAAATATTTTCTTTATTTTACCATTACATTTATTTCGTGGACAATTTAGATTTTCTCTTTGATAAACTTTAAACTCCTTTTGAAAGTTCCCACTTTGTCCAGAAGTGTTTTTAAAGTCTCGAATACTTGATCCTCCTTTTTTTATAGCTTTTTTAAGAACTTTCTTAGAGAACAAAATGATTTTTTTACACTCCTCTTTAGATAATTTCTTAGCTATTTTTTTTGGATTAATTTTACTAAAAAATAAAATTTCACTTGCGTATATATTTCCAATTCCTGATACAAATTTTTGATCTAATAAGAAACTTTTAATATTTTTTTCTTTATTTAAAAAATAATTTAAAAGATATTTTAAATTGAAATTTTTGAAAAATGGTTCTGGACCTAAATGTTTAAATCTAATTACCAGATCTTGCTTATTATTTACAAATCTAAAAAAACCAAATCTTCTTGGATCATTGTAGATAATCTTAATATCTTCAAATTGTATTTCAACATGATTATGTTTTTTAGGTAGGTTTGAAGAATTGTAAAAACTTGTGTTGGTAGTTTTATTTAAATTATTTTTTGTAATCAAATGAATTGTACCAGACATTCCTAGATGAATTAAGCAAAAAGAACCATCTAAAAAATTTAAAATTATATATTTAGAAAACCTAGTTACTTTTTTAATTATTTTATTTTTTAATAACTCCTCAAATTTTGCAGGAATTTTAAACCTCAAATTTCTGTTTTTAATTATTACTTTTTTTATTTTCTTTTGTTGTATTTTTTGATCTAACGATTGTTTAACTATTTCTACTTCTGGTAATTCTGGCATTTCACACTATATTATCATTAAATAATAAATTTAATATGCTCCAAAATCTTCAAAATAAAAAAGGACTGGTACAAAGTATCTTTGATAACGTCAGCGATAAATATGATTTAATGAATGATTTCATGTCACTGGGTGTTCACAGAATTTGGAAAAAGGATTTAATGAGTTGGATGAATCCCTCCAAAAACAAAAAGTTAATTGATGTAGCTTGTGGTACTGGTGATCTTGGTAAACTTTTCTTAGATTTAACTGATAAAGATGGTAAAATTTTTTGTGTTGATCCAAACAAGAGAATGATTGGTAAAGCTAAAAAAAAATTAAATGATTATAAGAATATTAATTGGTTAATAGCATCTGCTGAAAAATTACCTATTAAAGATAATTCATGTGATTATTACACAATTAGCTTTGGTCTTCGTAATACTAAAAATATTAACAAAGCTCTTTCCGAAGCACACCGTGTCTTAAAGCCAGGTGGTCGATATCTTTGTTTGGAATTCTCAAAAATTCAAAATTCAAATCTTGATTTTATCTATAAAAATTATTCAAAACTTATTCCTTTAATTGGAAAGACAGTTATTGGTCAAAAAGAACCCTATGAATATTTAATTAAAAGTATTGAAGAATTTATTAATCAAGAAGAGTTGATTGATCTAATGAAAAAAAATGAATTTAAGAATTGTACCTACAGAAATCTATCTGGTGGAATTGTTGCAATTCATTCTGGCTGGAAAATTTAATGATTAAAAAATTATTTACATTATTTAAACTAGGAAGAAAATTAGCCAAATCTGACATTCTAAATGTTTTATCTAAGTTTAATGAGCCCCCTCTAGCTATTAAAATTTTATTTAAAATACTTTCCTTTTCTTTTTTCGGCCCTCAAAAAGTTAATTTGGACGTCACTGAAGGAGAAAGACTTTCTGAGTCATTACAATCTATGGGAACTACTTTTATTAAGTTAGGTCAATTTTTGGTTACTAGACCCGATATAATTGGAGATGAACTTGCGAAACAACTCGAAGGCTTACAAGATAGACTTCCTGCTTTTCCTTTATCCGAGGCAAAAGCTATAATTAATAAGGACTTAGGAGATGAAACATTTAATTCATTAATAGATTTAAGCGAACCTGTGGCTGCAGCATCAATAGCGCAGGTTCATAAAGCTAAGATAAATGATAATGGCACAATAAAAGAAGTTGCCATTAAAATTTTAAGGCCTGATATTAAAAAAATATTTAACGAAGAAATAGATGCTTTAATGCTTTTTGCTTTTTTTGTTGAGTCATTTGTTAAAAAAACAAAAAGATTAAAACTGGTTGAAGTTATTTTTTTACTTAAAGAGATAACTAATCTTGAAATGGACTTAAGATTTGAAGCTGCAGCTGCAAATGAATATGCTGAAAATACTAAAAATGACGCTGGTTTTAGAGTTCCTGTGATTTATTGGAATTTTACAAGCGAAAATGTAATGACTCTTGATTGGGTAGATGGTGTTTCTATTCGCGAAACTGAGTATTTACAAAAAAGAAATATTGATACTGCAAGAATTGCTTCTGATATCATTCAACACTTTCTAAGACACGCAGTTAGAGACGGATTCTTTCATGCTGATATGCACCAAGGTAATATATTTATTGATAACAACGGACAAATCGTACCTATAGATTTTGGTATTATGGGAAGATTAGATAACTTAAATAAAAGATTTTTAGCTGAAATTCTATTTGGTTTTATTCAAAGAGATTATAAAAAAGTTGCTGAGGTTCATTTACTTGCTGGTCTAGTTCCTAAAGATGTCCCAGTAGATGATCTTGCTCAAGCATTAAGATCAATTGGTGAGCCAATATTTGGCCAATCAGTTAAGGACATATCTGGTGGAAAATTACTAAAACAACTTTTTGATATAACTGAAAAATTTAACATGCAAACACAACCTCAATTATTAATGTTGCAAAAAACTATGGTTGTTGTTGAGGGAGTTGCTAGAAAGCTCAATCCTAATACTAACATATGGGAAACTTCAAAACCTGTTTTAGAAAATTGGTTAAGAGAAACTAAAGACCCAATGAATACTTTAAATGAAGGTTTAAAAAGCACAACCGAAGTAATTAAAAGATTACCTAATATTCCTGAAATCATGGATAAAGCTAATCAAGCGTTAACATTTTTGGCGAGTGGTCAGATACCTCAAAATTCATACTCTTATACGGCCTTAAATGAAAAAAAATCTGAAATGATAGCATTTAGAAATCAAACTATTGTTGGGTTTTTACTGCTTGTAATTTTTGGTCTATTAGTATTTTAATTTACTCAATGAATAATTTATTAGAAAAAAAAATACTGCTAGTAATATGTGGAGGTATATCTGCTTACAAAAGCTTAGAGCTTATTAGATTACTAAAAAAGCAAAATGCAAAAATTAAAACTATTCTTACTAAAAGTGCAAAAGAATTTGTTACTCCCTTGTCGGTTGCTTCTCTTTCTCAGGAAAAAGTTTACACTGATTTATTTGATGTTGAAAATGAAGCAAAAATGGATCATATTTCACTTTCTAGATGGGCTGACTTAATTATTGTTGCTCCTGCTACAGCAAACACTATTTCAAAATTAAGCACTGGCTCTTCAAATGATCTTGCCTCAACAGTAATTCTTGCTTCTGATAAAGACATTTTTTTAACACCCGCTATGAATGTTAGAATGTGGGAACACTCTGCAACTAAAGAAAATCTTAGCAAGTTAAAATCTTATGGATATAAAATAATTGGTCCAGAAATTGGAGATATGGCTTGTGGAGAATTTGGTGAAGGAAAAATGGCAGAACCAAAAGATATTTTACAAGATATAGAAATGTATTTTAATGAATTCAATAACAACAAAAAACTCAAAGCTCTAGTAACCGCAGGACCAACTAATGAATATATTGATCCTGTAAGATTTATAACAAATAAATCTTCTGGAAAACAAGGGTATGCCCTAGCAAAGTCGCTAGCAAAAAAAGGATTTCAAACGACTTTAATTTCTGGACCTACAAATTTAGAAGCGAATCATAATATAAATTTAATTAAAGTTGAAACAGCAGATGAGATGTTTAAAGCTACACAGGAAAATCTACCTGTAGATGTCGCAATTTTTTCTGCAGCAGTGGCTGATTTTAAAGTAAAAAAAAAAAATAATGAAAAGATAAAAAAACAAGAACATTTAAATATAAAATTTGAAAAAAACATTGATATTTTAAACTATGTGTCAAAACATAATTCTTTAAGACCAAAGATAGTTATTGGATTTGCTGCTGAGACAAACAATGTTCAAGAAAATGCTATAAAAAAATTAATGGAAAAAAATTGTGATTGGATTGTTGCAAATGATATTTCAAACAAATCAATTGGTTTTGACTCAGATTTTAATGAAGTTTCAATTTTTTATAAAAATGATAAAATTAAAGACGAAAAGCTTATTATGAAAAAAAAGTCTGAAATTTCAGATGAAATAATTGATAGAGTCATCAAACAATTAAATTAAAATTCCGTGGTAAAAGTATTAGTAAAAAAATTAAATCCAAATGTGAAACTTCCCGCTTATAAAACAAGTGGTGCCTCTGGTATGGATTTGATGGCTTTTACAGGGGTCCCTATTAAATTGGCTCCTAATAGCTCTTGTTTAGTGTCTACTGGACTTTCTATAGCTTTTTCAGATGATTATGAAGTGCAAATACGACCACGCTCTGGCCTCGCAGCGAAGAACAGCATAACTGTTTTAAATACACCCGGAACTATTGATAGTGACTATAGAGGTGAGATTAAAATAATACTTTTTAATCACGGTTCTGCAGATTTTATAATTAATAATGAAGATAGAGTGGCTCAGATGATTTTATTACCTATTGTTAAAATGGACTTAGAAGAAACAGATAATCTGCCCGACACGTTAAGGGGTAGAGATGGATTTGGCTCTACAGGAAAATGAAAAGCCAACTAAATAAGAGTTTAATAGAAAGATATTCTAGACAAATAATTTTAAAAGATATTGGAATTGTTGGTCAAAAAAAAATTTTATCCTCAAAAGTTTTGATAATTGGAGCGGGTGGACTTGGATGTCCAGTTGCAGAATTTCTTTCACGCGCAGGAATTGGGATAATAGGTGTTGTTGATGATGACAACGTCAGTTTATCAAACATACACCGACAAAGTCTTTATCAAACATCCGATATAGGAAAACCTAAGGTTAAAACAATTAAGGACAAAATAAAACTCATCAACCCTAATATTAAAGTTAAAATTCACAAATTTAGATTAAATGATACAAATTTTAAAAAAATAATTAATGACTATGATTATGTTGTTGATGGAGCAGATAATTTCAAAACAAAATTTCTACTAAATGACTATTGTTTAAGATTTAAAAAATTTCTTGTCACAGGTGCAATAAGTAAATTTGATGGACACATTTTTACTTTTGATTTTAAAAATAAAAAAATACCTTGCTTAAGATGTTTTTTTCAAGAAACTAAAGTTTCTGATCATCTATTAAATTGTGAGGCAGAAGGGATTCTTGGGACTACGGCGGGTATTGTAGGAACTATTCAAGCAAATGAGATATTAAAAAAAATATTAAATATTGGAAGAAATCTTGATGGTTATATTTTAATTTTAGATTTACTTAACTTAAATTTTAGAAAAGTTAAGATAAAGAAAAGAAAAAATTGTTTTTGTAATTAATGAAAAAAATATTTATTTATTCACTATTAATTTCTTTTTTTATAAACTTTGAATCATTTTCAAAAGAAGCTTTCTTATCATTAAAAAAGAGTGTTGTGAATGTCAGACATGGTCCGACCATGGACTCACCGATTAAATATATTTATAAAAAAATTAATCTTCCTATAAAACAAATAGACAAAAAAGAAAATTTTAGAAGAATTGTTGACTTAAAAAACAATAGTGGCTGGATTCATTCGTCTCAACTAAAACCTTCAAACTCTTTTATAATTTTAGAAAATAAAGTTTTGTTTAAAAATGCTTCAAATCTTTCTAGACCAGTTTTACGATTAGAAAAAGGAAGATTGTTGGTTATTAAAAAATGTCTAAAAGACTGGTGTAAAGTTAAAACAGGTGGTTATTCTGGTTGGGTAAAAACAAATAATATTTGGGGATCCATTAACTAAAATCTTCTGATAAGGATTTTATATTTTCATCAGTTAATTTAGCTGTGTGAGAATATTCTTTATGATCTATCCCAAGATTTATACTAACACTATTTGATTTAAATTTAATTATTTGATCATCATTTAATTTAAAATGAATAAATTGTACGGATGATGCTTTTCCTTCAGCAGAAGTTCTATCAACATCATCCTCTGGGACTGCTTTGACTACTTCATTATCAATTTTAATAAATACTTTGTCTTCTACCCCTCCTATTTTACCTAAAAATGCAGCTCTTGAAACTGGATTGTCAATTTCAAACATTAGGGTTGCTGTAAGTTCTTTCCCGTTTGGAACTAAAGGATTGTAAGCAATTAGCTCATCTTTTAATTGTTCTTCACCACCTTTTTCAATATGTAACATTTCTTGTACTTGGGCCAACATAGTTTCAAAACTTTCAAAATAAAAAGTCGCATAAGGACCAAGTGCTATTCTTCTATTTTTTTTAAATTTAACAAGATTTTTTCTAATTTTTTTTCTGCTTTCAGCATAAATATCTGTTGGCATTAAATCTGCTTTTTCAATTTTTTTTTTTTCTTTGCTCATAATTATAATCTATAACTTTTTGCCATTAATTCGATGGGATGTAGTGCCTCATCATTAGCTATGTTTGTATCTACTCCTAATTGTTTTAAATGCTTACTTGCTAGAGGACAATCTGAGGCCATATATTTGTTATTTTTATTTTTGATCAGTCTTGCTGTTGGAGTACCAACTTTTACAGAAAGATCATGAGTCGCCTTCATAACTCCAAAAGTTCCACCGTGACCAGCACATCTTTCAACAACATCAATTTTTATGTTAGGGATAAATTTCAACATATCTCTAGATTTAATTCCCATATTTTGTGCCCTTGCGTGACAAGCATTGTGAATAGTCACTCCACCATCAATTTCTTGTAAACCTTCTGCTAAGCCCTCATTTTCGGCTATATCGACTATATATTCATCTATATCTCTTGTATTTTTTGAAAGTCTTTTAATATTTTCATCATTTGGCAATAATAATGGCCACTCAAATTTTAACATTAGTCCGCAGCTAGCTGTAAGTGTAATGATTTGATAACCCTTATCTACCCATTCTAATAAATCTTTTGATACTTTGCTAGCTTGTTCAACAACTTTCGGAAGATCGGCTTGCTCTAAAAATGGCATACCACAACATCCTGGGTAAGACTCTTGCACCTCAACTCCATTCTTTTTTAAAACTTTTAAAGCTGCTATACCTGTATCTTTCTTATTAAAATTAACAAAGCAGGTTGAATAAATTACTACCTTCCTATCTTTAGATGGTGCTTCACTATTTGTTGGAATGTTATTTTTTTTAAAATAATTTGTAAATGTCTCTGAATTATAAACTGGAAGTTTAACTCTCATATCTATTCCAGCGATTAATTCTAATATTTTTCTAAAAAAAGTGTTTTTAATATTTGATGCCCAGTTTATTAGTGATGATAACATTACACCAATTTTTGCATTTCTATCAATTTGAGCTAACAGTGCAGGTACCATAGGTAATTTATTTAATTTTTTTTGAGCTGTTCTGTATCTCAACATTAAATGTGGAAAATCTAAATCAAAATCATGTGGTGGAACATAAGGACACTTAGTCATAAAACACATATCACATAATGTACATGCATCTACTACAGGTTCAAACTGTTCACTTTTTAGACTTTCTATATCCTCATTTTCTGACTCATCTATCATATCAAATAACTTTGGAAATGAGTCACATAAATTAAAACATCTTCTACATCCGTGACAGATGTCAAATACTCTTCTCATTTCGTCATCTAATTTTTTTGGATTTAAAAAATCAGGGTGCTCAAAATTTATTGGGTGTCTTATAGGTGCTTCAGTGCCGCTTTCTTTACTCATAAAATTATATTTTTTAGGATTAGTGGTGGGGAAAACCCCACCATGAATCAAGCTCTATTTACGCAATAGATTCTAATGTTTTTTGGAATTTACCTGCGTGTGATTTCTCAGCTTTTGCTAAAGTTTCAAACCACTCAGCAATTTCTGCAAAACCTTCTTCTCTAGCTGTCTTTGCCATACCCGGGTACATGTCTGTATATTCATGTGTTTCACCTTGGACAGCTGAAGCTAAATTATCTTTAGTTTCACCAATTGGTAATCCAGTAGCTGGATCGCCAACTTCTTCTAAATACTCAAGGTGTCCATGAGCATGTCCTGTTTCACCTTCTGCTGTAGATCTGAATACTGATGCTACATCGTTATAACCTTCGATATCTGCTTTTTGAGCAAAATATAAATAACGTCTGTTTGCTTGACTTTCACCTGCAAATGCATCTTTTAAGTTTTCTTCTGTTTTGCTTCCTTTTAATGACATATTTTTCTCCTTAATGATTGAGATAAATATATAATAATTCTAAACTGTATGTCAACAGTTTAGAATTATTTTAATGTAAATATTAAGCTATTGAAATTATTGAATTATTTTTGATTTTGACTATCAGTTGCAACTTTAATCAGCACTTCTACAGATTTTATTTTTTTCCCAGTGATGTTTTTTTTAACATTTACAGAATCAATATCATCGCTACTACAATCAATTAATTCGTTAGTGTCTTCATCAAAGAAATGGTGATGTTCTGTAACGTTTGTATCAAAATAACTTTTATCACAATTGATAGAAATTTCTTTTAAATAGTTTTTTTTCTTAAAAGCATGAATTGTGTTGTAAACTGTAGCTAAAGAAATTTTTTCACTTAATTTTTCTTCTATAATTTTAGCAAGGTCGTTTATTGTAAAATGAAAAGTTTTTTCAGGTGAAAATAATACTTCACAAATCTTAAGTCTCTGCCTTGTAGGTCTTAAGCCAGATTCTCTTAGTTTTTCAGTATAAATATTTATATTTTTCATTATTGTTTATAATAGTTCTAAACTATTTCTATATTATAATCTCAATAAATCAAGTATTAAAGATTCTTAAATTTATGAAAAAAAACTCATTTACATATGATGAGCTAATAAGTTGTGGAAATGGCGAACTTTTTGGCCCAGGTAATGCAAAATTACCTCTTCCCCCTATGCTTATGTTTGATAGAATAACAGAAATAAATGATGATGGTGGAACTTTTAAAAAAGGCTCTATAAAAGCAGAACTAGACATTAAGGACGAACTTTGGTTTTTTGATTGTCACTTTAAGGATGATCCTGTTATGCCAGGATGTCTAGGGCTAGATGCTATGTGGCAACTGGTTGGATTTTATCTTGGTTGGTTAGGTAATCCTGGAAAAGGAAGAGCTTTAGGAGTTAGTACAGTAAAATTTACTGGAGAAGTTCTAAAAAGTGTAAAAAAAGCAACTTACGTAATTGATATGAAAAAAATTATGTCTCCTGGTGAAACTTCAGTTGGTATTGCTAATGGCTTATTGTTTGCAGATGATAAAAAAATATACTCAGCTGAAAACTTAAAAGTAGGATTGTTTAAATAATGAGAAGGGTAGTAATTACAGGATTAGGAATTGTTTCTTGTTTAGGCAACAACCAGAAAGAAGTTTACCAATCACTTCTAAATTCAAAATCAGGAATATCTTTTGTAGATGAATATAAAGAACATAATTTAAGAAGCCATATTCATGGTAAACCAAAAATAAAATTAGAAGATCATGTAGATCGAAAAACAATTAGATTCATGGGGTCTGGTTCCGCATATAATTATATAGCAATGAAAGAAGCTATTATAGATTCAGGACTAGAAGATAATGTTATCAGTAATTTTAGAACCGGAATAGTTATGGGTT
Source organism: uncultured Candidatus Pelagibacter sp. (assembly GCA_905612505.1). Lineage (GTDB taxonomy): Bacteria > Pseudomonadota > Alphaproteobacteria > Pelagibacterales > Pelagibacteraceae > Pelagibacter. The sequence continues at coordinate 10,106 of CAJQSH010000046.1, forward strand.
CTGGTGGACCTTCAATAGAGAATGTTATTGTAGCTGCTGATAAAACCAGAGCTAAAACACCAAAATTAATGGGACCTTTTATAGTTCCAAGAACTATGGCAAGTACAGCTTCGGCTACACTTGCTGTACCTTTTAAAATTAAAGGTGTTAACTACACAATGAGTTCCGCCTGTGCAACTAGTGGACATTGTATTGGACACTCTATGGAATTAATACAAATGGGTAAACAAGATGTTATGTTTGCAGGTGGTAGTGAAGAATTACACTGGGCTATGACTGCAATGTTTGATGCTATGACTGCATTGTCTTCTAAATATAATGACACTCCTGAAAGCGCCTCTAGAGCTTACGACAAAAATAGAGATGGCTTTGTTATTGCTGGTGGTGGAGGAGTTTTAGTGCTTGAAGAATACGAACACGCTAAAGCAAGAAATGCAAACATATATGCTGAATTAACGGGATATGGTGCGACTTCTGACGGGCACGATATGGTAGCTCCATCAGGCGAAGGTGCTGTTAGATGCATGAAGATGGCATTAGCTACTGCTAGGAATAAAATGGATTACTTAAACACTCATGGAACATCAACACCAGTAGGCGATATGACAGAATTAAAAGCGGTTGGAGAAGCATTTGGTGCCGAGGTACCAAAAATTAGCTCTACTAAATCTCTATCGGGACATCCACTAGGTGCCGCTTCAGTTCATGAAGCAATTTATAGTTTAATCATGATGAAAAATAGTTTCATCACAGCTTCTGCTAACATCACAGATATGGATGATGAAGCTAAAAAATTTCCAATCGTTACTAAAACTGAAACGGAAGTTACTTTAAACTCTGTGATGTCTAACAGTTTTGGTTTCGGTGGAACAAATGCAACTTTAATTTTTGAGAAAGTTTGATTTATGAGTTTGATGAAAGGTAAAAGAGGATTGATCATGGGTGTTGCCAATGAAAGATCTATAGCTTGGGGTATTTCACAAAAACTTGCTGAAGCTGGAGCAGAACTTGCATTCACTTATCTTGGTGATGCATTAAAGAAAAGAGTCATTCCTTTAGCAGAAAAATTAAATTCAAAAGCTACTTTTAGTTGTGATGTTGAAAACAAAGAAGAAGTTATAAAACTTTTTGATGATATTAAATCACAATGGGGACAAATAGATTTTGTTGTTCATGCGGTTGCTTTTTCAGATAAATCAGAATTATCAGGTGAATATTTAAATACATCTAGAGAAAATTTTTTAAGAAGTATGTTAATTTCATGCTTTTCATTTACCGAAGTTGCTAAAGAAGCTTCTAAGATAATGAAAGAAGGTGGAGGTTTATTAACTCTAACTTATGAGTCTACTAAGGCTATTCCAAATTATAATGTGATGGGTGTTTGTAAATCAGCATTAGAGGCAAGTGTTAAATATCTTGCAAGAGATTTGGGTGCTAAAGGCATGAGAGTAAATGCAATAAGTGCTGGACCTATTAAAACATTAGCAGCTTCTGCTATTGGAGATGCAAAATTCTTATATAAATGGAATGCAGATCACTCTTTCTTAAAGAGAAACGTTGATATCCAAGATGTTGGAAACTCAGCTTTATACCTTTTAAGCGACCTTGCTGGTGGTGTTACGGGTGAGATTCACTACGTAGATGCTGGATATAACAAGGTTGGAATGCCAGATCCTAAAAATATTACCTAAAATATAGTTAAATTTAGTTAAACTTAGTTAAACTTATAGGGGCGTTCTGTAACTCGGTGCCTCATAAAAAAACCCCCGAACTTTCATTCCAGGGGTTTAGAATTTTAATTTAAATTATGAAGCTTTTACTTCAGTATCAGCTTGTTTCATAGAAAGTTTAACTTTACCTCTATCAAAACCAATTACTTTAACAGTAACTTCATCACCTTCTTTTACAACGTCAGTAACTTTTTCTACTCTCTTAGCAGCAAGTTCTGAGATGTGAACAAGACCATCTTGTTTACCTAAGAAGTTAACAAAAGCACCAAATTCCATAATTTTCATTACTTTACCTGTGTAGATTTTATTCATCTCAGGTTTAGCAATAATATCTTTAATCATGGCCATTGCTTTGTTTCTAGATTCTTCATCTGGAGCAGCTACGGTTACTTCACCTGTATCTTTAACATCTACTTTAGCTCCTGATAATTCAACAATTTCTCTAATCGTTGCTCCACCTTTTCCAATTACAGCTGCGATATCTTTTTTATCAACAGTAATTGTTTCAATTTTAGGAGTATATTTAGAAACACTATCTCTAGAACCAGACAAAGCTTTCGCCATCTCACCTAAAATGTGAATTCTTCCTTCTTTAGCTTGCGCTAAAGCTTGTTCCATTATTTCAAATGTTATTCCAGTGATTTTAATATCCATTTGTAAAGAAGTGATACCTTCTGCAGTTCCAGCAACTTTAAAGTCCATATCACCTAAGTGATCTTCATCACCTAAGATATCTGAAAGAACTGAGAAATCATCTCCCTCTTTAATTAAACCCATAGCAATACCTGCAACAGGAGCTTTCATTGGAACACCAGCATCCATTAACGCTAGTGAAGCACCACAAACAGACGCCATTGAAGACGAACCATTAGACTCTGTAATCTCAGATACAACTCTGTAAGTATATGGAAATGCTTCTTGTTCAGGTAATGAAGAATTAAGTGCTCTCCAAGCTAATTTACCATGACCAATTTCTCTTCTACCAGTTCCAATTCTTCCTGTTTCACCAACAGAAAAAGGGGGAAAATTGTAGTGAAGCATAAATCTATTACGCTTTAATCCATCAAGACTTTCTACTCTTTGCTCATCTTCAGAAGTTCCTAATGTTAAAACAACTAATGCCTGAGTTTCACCTCTAGTAAATAAAGCTGAACCATGAGTTCTTGGTAGAACCCCAACTTGACAATCAATTTGTCTAACATCAGATAAAGAACGACCATCTATTCTAGATTTATTCTTTAAAATATCAGTTCTAACAATTTTTTTTTCAACTTTTTTAAGCATCATAGAAACATCTAAATCAGAATAAGCTTCATCTTCTTCGAACATCTCTTTACATTTTGTTGTAATTTGACCTAATAGAGTTGATCTTTCCTGCTTATCTCTAATGGCGAATGCAGCTGTTAAATTAGCATTGAAAGAATCTGAAATTTTCTTTTCTAATTCAGATAAATCTTTTTTCTCAACAACCCATTGTTCTTTTCCACAATCTTTGACTAATGCTTCAATAGCTTTAATTACTGGAACAAATTTTTCATGTCCAAATTTAACTGCATCTAACATTATTTTTTCAGATAAACCTGAAGTTTCAGATTCTACCATTAAAACTGCGTCCTTAGTTCCAGCAACCACTAGATTTAAGTTTGATTTTTCAATTTCTTCTTTAGTTGGGTTAGATATAAACTTGTCATCTATATATCCAACTCTTGAAGCACCGACTGGTCCTTGAAAAGGCATTCCAGATATTGCTAAAGCTGCTGAACAAGCAATAATAGCCAATACATCAGGCTCATTAATACCATCATAAGAAAGTACAGTTGGTAATACCTGTACTTCATTTCTGAATTCTTCTGGAAATAAAGGCCTAATCGGTCTATCAATTAATCTAGAGATTAATGTTTCAGCCTCAGTTGGTCTTGCTTCTCTTTTGAAATAACCACCTGGTATTTTACCTGCTGCATAGTATTTTTCTTGATAACTTACTTGCAGTGGAAAATAATCCATATTTGGATTCACTTTTTTTGCACCAACTGCAGTCGCGATTACTACTGTTTCACCACACGTTGCAATAATTGCTCCATCAGCCTGTCTTGCGATTTTTCCAGTTTCTAATATTATTGTTTTCCCGTCAACTTCTACTTCTTGTCTCGATACTTTAAACATTTATTTCCTTAAATTTAATTGTGTTAATACATTTTTGTAAGAATCGAATTTATTTTTCTTTAAATATTCTAACAATTTTTTTCTTCTATTTACTGCTCTTAACAATCCAACTGAAGAGTGTTTATCTTTTTTGAATTGTTTAATATGTGCTGAAAGAGTTTCAATTTTTCCTGTTAATAATGCAATTTGTACTTCTGAAGAGCCAGTGTCCTTTTCATGCATTTTTAATTCTTCTGCTTTCTTCGTCATGCTATTTATTTTCCTATTTATTTGTTTGTTTTATTAAGTTTTCTATTTTTTCTGCGTATTCAAAAGAGTCATCTTTAGCAAAAAGTAACTTTGGTAAATATTTCATAATTATTTTTTTAGATAAAGTTTTTCTAATTAAAAAGGAATATTCTTTTAATTTTTTTATCACTAGTTCAGTATCTTTTCCTCCTAGAGGTAATACATATGCTTTTGCAATTTTAAGGTCTTGACTCATTTTTACTTCCGTAACTGTAATGGTGTTAGTTTCTAAATTTGGCACCTTAGCTTCATTTCTTGCAAAAATCATACCTAAAGATTGCTTAATCATCTCCCCAACTCGTAATTGTCTCTGTGAAACTGGTTTTCCTATTCTATCAACCATTATTATACCGTTCTCTCCGTAGAAGTTGAACTATAAGCCTCAATTGTGTCGTTTTTTTGAAAATCAATAAAGTCTTTAAGCGTTATTCCACATTCCTGGCCATTGCTAACCTGCTTAGCCTGGTTTTTTTCTCTAAAAATTGTACTAATTTTACCAGTATATATAATTGCTCCATCACGAATTAATCTAGCATCGGATCCACTTATTATCTCTCCTTCTATTACTTTTGATCCAGCAACCTTTCCTGTACCTGAAACTTTAAAAATTTCTAAAATTTGAGCAGTACCCATAACTGTTTCTTGAACATCTGGAGCAAGAAGTCCTGACATTTTTTGTTTAATATAATCCAAAACTTCATAAATAATATTGTATGAAGAAATTTTTATTTTCTCATTTTCTGCTAACTTTTTTGCTTCTTTACTTGGTTTAACATTGAATGCAATTAATACAGCATTAGATGCTTTTGCTAATGTTACATCCGTTTCAGTTACCATGCCTATGTCAGATAAAATAATTTTAGGTTTAACTTCTTCATGAGTAATCTGATTAATAGCGCTTTTAATTGCTTCTGATGAACCATGCACATCTGATTTCACAATAATATTTAATTCTTCTGCAGTTTTGTCTGCAAAAGCAGAGTCTTGTGTTGCAAAAGTTAAGGGATTTCCTTCACTTTTAGTTTGTTCAGCTCTATTTTCACTTAATGTTTTTGCTTCTTTTTCAGAATCTAAAACAATAAAATCATCTCCAGATTTTGCTGCACCATTAATACCTAAAATTTCTACAGGAGTTGATGGAGGTGCTTCATTAATGTTTGTTCCCTTGTCATCAATTAAGGCTCTTACTTTTCCCCATTTTAATCCACTAACAAAAAAATCACCTTTTTTAATTGTCCCAGACGTTACAATAACTGTGGCTACTGGTCCTCTGCCAATATCAATTTTTGATTCTAACACTACTCCTGTTGCTTTAGAATCATGATCCGTTTTTAAATCTAAAATTTCAGCTTGTAACACAATGGATTCTACTAATTTATCTAAGTTCAATTTTGTCTTTGCAGAAATTTCAACTATCAAAGTATCTCCTGATAAATCTTCTGCTATAAGTTCGTATTCTAAAAGTTGATTTTTAATTTTTTGTGGGTCTGCATCTGGTAAATCACATTTATTAATTGCAACAACGATAGGAACTTTTGCTGCTTTTGCATGTTTAATAGATTCTATTGTTTGTGGTTTTACACCATCATCAGCCGCAACAACTAAAACTACAACATCGGTTAATTTTGAACCTCTGGCTCGCATCTCAGTAAATGCTGCGTGACCAGGAGTATCTATAAATGTTAATTTTTTTGATTCATGTTCAATTTGATAAGCACCAATATGCTGAGTTATTCCACCAAACTCGCCTGATACAACATTTGCACTTCTTAAAACATCTAGTACTGAAGTTTTACCGTGATCAACATGTCCCATTACCGTTACTATTGGTGGTCTATTTTTTAAATTTTCAGATCTAGACTCTTTTATTTTTTGAATAATTTCTTCAGCTTTTGTTTCTCTTATAGGATTGTGACCAAATTCTTTAACTAAATACTCTGCAGTATCTGCTGCTAGTGTTTGGTTAATGGTTACTGTTACTCCCATCCCAAATAAATGTTTGATAACATTGTTAGATTGCTCAGCCATTCTATTGGCTAATTCTCTAACGGTAATAGCTTCAGGAATATTTACGTCTCTTTTTATTGGTTTTAAATTTTCTTGGATTTCTTCTTTAGTTAGTTCCCTATTTTCTTTTAATTTAGCTCTTTTAAGCGAAGCCATGCTTCTTGTTTTTGATTCAATTTCGTCACTTAATGCTCTTGATACCGTTAGCTTTAACTCTCTTTTTCCTGTTCCCAATTTACCTTTTGAATCTTTGTCTCCAGCTTCACCCTTTAGTCTTCTTGTTGCTCTTTGCTCTGCTAATTTACGTTTTTCGTAATCATTAGTAATAGGTGATGCCGGTTTGGACTTTACAGTCGGTCTTGCTGTAAAAGTTCCTGTCGGTATAGGACTTTTTGATCTTACACTAGCCGGTCTACTAAAGTTATTTCTATTAGTAAATTTATTGGGTTTTTTTTCAATTACAACTGAATTTTTACTTTGAGTTTTCGCTAACTCAATATTTTCTATTGATTTCTTAGCTATGCCAGAAAGTGTTAATTTTGTTTTTTTGTTCTCCATATTTCATTACTCAATCTTTATAAATTATATTTCGTGCAGACATAATTAGCTCATCTGATTCTGTCTTTGATAAAGCAAAATCTTCAAGATATCCTTGAATTTTAATTCTTTCCCCTTTTACAATATCATAACCACCAGTTAACTCATCAGATGCAAGATCTGCGAAGTCTTCTAGTTTTAAAATCTTTTGTTCTCCTAAAGTAACCAACATGCCTGGAGTTAACCCTTTGTGATTTATAAGATCATCTTGCAGTCCCAAATCTTTAATTCTTTTTGTAATATCTTCTTGGTCTTTTAGATGAAATTCTTTTGCTCTTTCTATTAAAGCTTTAGCAGTATCTTCTTCTATACCTTCAATTTTCATCAAATTTTCAGGTGTAGTATCTTTGATGTCTGCTATTGATGAAAAACCTTCGGCCACAAGTAATTGACCTAGTGTTTCGTCTAATTCCAAATTTTTAACAAAATTTTCTGTTTTTTCCTTAAATTCAGACTGTCTTCTTTCCGAGTCTTCTGCATCAGTCATTATATTAATTTCATAATTTAATAGCTTTGTAGCCAATCGAACATTTTGACCTCTACGACCAATTGCTTTACTTAAATTTTCTTCAGTTAAAATCACATCTAGTTTTTTTGCAACACTATCAACATTAACTCTCTGAACTTCTGCTGGTGATAATGCGTTAGAAACAACGATTGCTGGATCTTCAGACCAATTAACAATATCAATTTTTTCTCCCTGTAGTTCATTCACTACTGCTTGAACTCTTGACCCTCTCATTCCAACACATGCTCCTACAGGATCTAGTGAAGTATCAACCGCTTGTACACAAATTTTTGCTCTACTTCCTGGATCTCTTGCTGATGATTTTATTTCAATCAATCCATCATAAATTTCAGGAACCTCTTGCACAAATAGTTTTTCCATAAACTTAGTATGAGCTCTTGATAAAAAAATTTGTTGTCCTCTTGTTTCTCTTCTAACATCATAACAATATGCTTTAATTCTGTCACCAGCTTTTATATTTTCCCTAGGAATCATTTCATTCTTTTGAATAATTGCTTCTGTTCTTCCTAAATCTATTATTACATTTCCAAATTCTAAACGCTTAACAATACCGCTTAAGATTGAATCTTTTTTATCTATAAAATCATTATACTGTCTTTCACGTTCGGCTTCTCTTACATTAAAACTAATAACTTGTTTGGCTGTTTGTGCAGCAATTCTTCCAAAATCAAAAGACGGCAATGGCTGTAAAATCTCATCGCCAATTTTTTTATCTTTATTCTCTTCATTTAAAATTATTGCATCTTGAAGATTAATTTCTGTGTTTGTATTCTCTGGATTTTCAGCAATTATTAATTTTCTAAAAATTCCTATATCACCACTTTCTCTATCAATTAAAACCTTAATTTCATTATCTTGTCCAAATTTAGCTTTAGCTGCTTTAGCAATTCCAGTTTCCATAGAATCTATAATTAATTCTTTATCAATAGATTTTTCTAAAGCTACTGCTTCAGCTATTCTAAGTAATTCTAATTTGTCAGCTCTTTTATTTAACATATTTTTATTTGTTCCAAAAAAAAATGGGCTTAGGCCCATTCCGTAATTTCAATAATGTAAGGGCAATATATAAAGAATTTTTTTTAATACAATAGCAACTATTTAGAAAAAATGATTTTTTTATCCACTTTTTCCCAAGAAAATGAACCATCTTCTTCAGGAGTTCTTCCAAAATGACCATAAGCTGCTGTTTTTTCATAAATTGGCTTATTTAAATCTAGCATTTCTCTTATTCCTCTAGGACTTAAATCAAAGTTTTGTGAAATTTTTTCTGAAACAAATTTATTTTTTTCTAAATCGTTATCAAATAAATCAACATAAATGGATAAAGGTTTTGAAACACCAATAGCATAAGCCAATTGAATTAAACATTTATCAGCTATATTGGATGCAACAATATTCTTTGCAATATATCTTGCTGCATAAGCTGCTGATCTGTCAACTTTAGTTGGATCCTTTCCGGAAAAAGCTCCTCCACCATGAGGTGCTGCTCCACCATAAGTATCAACAATAATTTTTCTTCCTGTTAAACCACAGTCTCCATCTGGTCCACCTATTACAAAATTTCCTGTTGGATTTACATAAAATTCTTCTTCATTAAAATCCTTTAAAAAATTTTCTGGAATTGATTTTAACATATAAGGTGTTAATAACTCTCTTACTTGAGCTTGATCTACATCGGCAGAATGTTGTGAGGATATGACAACTGATTTAACTTTAGTTGGTTTTCCATCAATATATTCAAAAGTAACTTGGCTTTTTGAATCTGGTTCTATATTTTTCAATTTTCCAGATTTTCTATCTTCAGCCATTAGCTTTAAAATTTTATGAGAATAATGAATTGGTGCTGGCATCAATTCTTCTGTTTCATTGCAAGCATACCCAAACATTATTCCTTGATCTCCAGCTCCTTCATCTTTATTACCCGATGAATCTACCCCCATTGCTATATCTGTAGACTGTAAATGTAGGTGACTTTCTATCTTGGTTGCATCTCTCCAGGTAAAGCCTTCCTGATCGTATCCAATATCTTTAATACAATCTCTAACTTTTTGAATTAATTCTTCTTTTTTAATTTCAGGACCTCTTACTTCTCCAGCAAGCACAACTTTGTTTGTGGTGGTAAGTGTTTCACATGCTACTCTTGAAAAGGGATCTCCTGAAAGATAGCTATCTACTACCATGTCTGAGATACGATCGGACACTTTATCTGGATGACCTTCGGATACAGATTCGCTAGTAAATAAAAAATTTTTTAAATTACTCATTTGTTATTCTATTAAATGAAAAAATTAAAAAAATATATAATAAAATTAAAATTATAAATATTATATTTCCATATTTAGAGTATGGTGTTATTTTTAGCGTCTTACTCTCAGTAAAATCAATATAGCCAGTATCCCCAAATTTAACTTGTTTTTCTATTTGTCCTACCGGATTTATAATAGCTGAAATTCCATTGTTCGCAGATCTAATTATGTATTTTCCACTTTCAATTGACCTAAAAATACTGTGAGCAAAATGTTGTTTTGGACCTATTGATTTGCCAAACCAGCCATCCTCTGAAATATTTATAATATAATCAAATTTTTGATCTCTAAATAATTGGCCTGAATAAATTATTTCATAGCAAATTAAAGGCAGTATGCTTAAGTTAAATTTGCCATTTTTAATACTTAAGGGCTTTCTACCTGATCCTTTAGAAAAGGATTGATAGTCACTGGTAACAGTTCTAAAACCCATAAGACTTAAAACATTCTTATATGGAATAAACTCACCAAAAGGAACTAAATCAACTTTGTCGTATGAGTTAATTAAATTTAGCTGGTTATCAAATACAGCCAATGAATTGAAATATAAAATCTCGTTATTTTTATTTTTTAGACTATTTACCCCCATTATTATTATGTGATTTTTACTAAATTTTTCCGAAAATAAATCTTTATAAATTTTCATATCCTCTAAATAACTGTCTGGGATAATTCCTTCTGGCCACAAGAAAATAGTAGGTTGATTTTTTTTTGGGTTTGATAAATGTATTAACTCATTAATTATTTTTAATTCATCCTGATTAGAATAAAATCTATCTAAACTGATATTTGGAGAAATTGCTCTTATTGTATAGTCATTTTTGGTTTTTTTTGCTAAATCAAATTGATTATTTTTTATTGTTCCAAAAATTAAAAAACATATTGAAATAATTATAAAAAAATAACCTACGAAAATTTCTTTTCTAGATTTTCTTAAAATAAATATTGCAGGACAGGTAAATAAAGAAATACAAATTAAGTTAAAAGAATATGTTCCAATTATTGATAATATTTGTATAAAATTGTTATTTTCCGTAAAGCTAAATGCAATTAAATTCCATGGAAAACCTGTAAAAACATAACCTCTAACAAGTTCAATAATTCCAAATAGAATTGAAAATAATAAAAAAGAAATAATCATTTTTTTTGAGTAAAAAACTGAAAATAGATATGTAATTAAACCATAAAATATCCCAAGAAAAGCTGGCATTGTAATTATAGCTACTGGTATTAAAAATCTAAAAGTTTGATCAAAGGTTAGTGAGATTGATATCCAATATAAACCACTTAGAAAATACCCAAACCCAAAAAACCATCCATATTTAAAAAAAGATTTATTATTAGAAAATGATTTTCTTTTGTTAAAAAGAAAAATAAAAAATAAAGTAAATGTTACAAAATTTATTATAAAAAGATTATATGGTGGCAAACTAAATGCGCTAAATGTCCCTAAAATGACTAGATAAACAGAATTTAAATAATTTTTTTTAAACAAGATTTGTAATTTTTATATTAATGAGTTTATAAATTATTTCTTCTTCCTTATTCATTCTTTTAAAATCTTTTAACTTAATATGA
>CAJQSH010000047.1 GCA_905612505.1 uncultured Candidatus Pelagibacter sp.
GATTCATTATTAGCGCAACTGTCTATTAATGAATTTTGGATAGGTCAAATAAAAATAGATTTTTTTATGAATTATTATTTTTCTCGTTTTTTTGGATCTAAAATTATGGGATTACTTTATTTAGTTATTCTTGTTTATTTATTATGGACTAAAAAAAATATATTATTAAAACATTCTAATAAATTAATTTTATTTTTATTAATAATCATAAATTCTTATTTTCTACCTGTTCTTTATGGTTTTGTAAGAATGCCTATTTTAACTGATAGATATATAATTTTTGTATTAATTCCCATATTGATTTTAATTTCAGTTTTAATATTTAATTTAGATAATAAAAAAACTAAAAATATAATTTTGACAATTTTAATTTTATCCACTCTTACTAATAATTATATTGAAATATTTGCAAGAAAAAACACAAAGCCGGAATTTAAAAAAAGTATTTCTTTTATTAAAAACTCTAATTATTCAAATTTAATGTTGGCTGACAGTATTGACTTAAATAATATGTTGATATCAAATTATATAAAACTTATTAACTCAAAAAATCATCAGTTATCATTTTATGACCAATTAGATAATTCATCGTTAAAAGGTGTTTGGGTAATGTGTTATTTGCCTATAACGGAATTTAGTTGCATTAAACCCTTAAGACTTAATAATAATTTTGTTAAAAAGAACGATAAGAATTTTGATTTAGTAAAACTTGAATTTTATGAAAATGTTAATTCTTTTTAATTAAACTGTATTAAAGTGCCGAAAATAATTATCGCCCAATAAGTAGATAGTCCTAAAAATATACCAGTTTTTAATTTATTTTTTTTAATTTCAGATGGTAATTTTTTAAATAAATCAGACATTAATAATTTTCAATAACATGACATTAATATTTGTCAAATAATTATTTAAAAATTAAATAATATTTTAAAGCTGATTTTGACTGGTGATCTAGTAGATGGTCGCCCCAAAAACTTTAACCTCTTCGCCTTCAATACCAAGAACTAATCGACCTAAAAACTCACCTGGTATTTCTTTGCTCTTCTGTTTAAACAACACAGTGATATTCATACCTCTCCTTAAGCATCCAAAGGCTTCATAGTCTTCAGATAAACTTGTTAACATCTTATTATTTGCCCATTGTTTACCTAGCTCAACTTCATTAGCGCCAAATAGCATTTGAGTTCCAAAATCTTTTGTGAAACTGCCATAATCCTTCATATTAGATGTTTTAATAAGATTATCCCAAATAGGTTTAGCAATACCTATAATTTCATTGTCAGATTTTTCTAGAAAATTCATAAATATTTTATCTTTTTTAAGAAGCTTTTTTCTTCTCGTTTTCATCAACCATGTGGTAAACGGGAATTTTTTCTAAGCTAAATTTACCAGTTTTAGGATCTCGTCTAGAAACTGTTAAACAATGCCAATTATCATCATCTAATTTCATATGATCGCCTCTATAATAGTACCCTGGCCAACGAGTTTCTTCACGGAACATTGTGTGTTCAGTTACACATTGTGAGGTCAAAGCTCTGTGTTTTAATTCCCAGGCTCTCATCAATTGGTGTAAATCTTCAGCTCCAACTTTCTCTAAATCTTCTTCTAACCAAGTTAATAACTCTAGTCCTCTTTTAAGCATATTACCATTAGTCATGTAGTTTGTTGCAATTCCTCCAACGTATTCATCCATAATTCTTTGTAGTCGTTGAAGTCCTTGAATTGGAGAAATATAGCTAGGTGAGACTGTTCCACCAGTAATCTCGTTTTGAGCCACTTGATATGTTTCAAGAGGTTTAAATATAGCCTCTTTAAAATCATCGCATTGTTTATCTGTAACTTTAATACCTTCGGCTTTTTGATCTTGAATATATTTAACAGCAGCTTTAGCAGCTAAACGACCTTCAGTAAATGATCCGGATGAAAACTTATGAGCACTTCCACCTACTGTATCACCTGCACCAAAAAGACCATCAATAGTTAACATTCTATTATATCCCCAGAAATATTCTGGTGGTGATAAATCTTCAGGACCACTAACCCAAGCTCCAGAACAAGTTGCATGAGAACCCATAACATACGGCTCTGATGTTGTTAGTTCAGGATTTGTATATTTAGGGTCAATATTTTGTGAAGCCCAAACAACTGCTTGTCCAACAGTCATGCCTAGGAAATTTTCCCAACCAACTGTTTCTAAGTGTGGATCTTGAAAAGCCTCAGTAGTAACCATATGAATTGGTCCACCACCTGCAATAGTTTCTTGAATAAACGCATGGTTTCTTAAACAAGTTGGGGTTGGATGATGATCAATATATTCACCAACTAATTCCTTAGTTTGATTATACCATTTCTTCTCGTAATTTTCACCGTTAGCGTTTTGAGTGTAAGTTTTAAGGTGTAGGAAATATGCTCCAACTGGACCGTAACCATCTTTAAATCTACATAACACAATTCTATTTTCCATTTGTGTCATTTTAGCTCCAACAGCAATAGGCAATGCATAAGCTGAGCCATTGCTCCAAGGTGCATACCAAGTTCTTCCCATTCCCTCACCAACGGCTCTTGGTTTAAAGATATGTGATGCTCCACCTGCTGCAACAATTACAGTTTTTGCTCTAAATACATGAAAATCTCCAGTTCTCATATTAAAACCAACAGCTCCACCTACTCTATTTTCTTGAGTTTCGTCCATTAAAAGATGGGTAATCATTATTCTATTATAAATTTTGTCAGCTGATTTCTTAGCCGCTTCCGCAACGATTGGCTTAAAACTTTCTCCATGAATCATAATCTGCCATTTACCTTCTCTAAGGTAACGACCTGTTTTTTCATTTTTCATCATTGGTAAGCCCCACTCGTCAAACATGTGAACTGTTGAATCTACGTGACGAGCCATGTCATAACCTAAATCTTCTCTAACCATTCCCATTAAGTCATTACGTGCATATCTTACATGATCTTCAGGTTGATTTTCTCCCCATTGCATTCCCATGTAACAGTTAATAGCGTATAGACCTTGAGCAACAGCTCCACTTCTGTCAATGTTAGCTTTTTCAACACAAATAATTTTCATATCTCTACCCCAGTGTCTAGCTTCAAAAGTAGCACCTGTTCCAGCCATTCCACCACCAACTACAAGTACATCGCAATCTTCGTAATGAGTTTTATGATTAGACATTAGTAATAAACTCCTTTTTTAAATGAATCTTTTGGTACTGAAGGGAGTTCACCATCAATATTTAAACCTTGTGGCTCTGTATAAAGTCTTTGAGAATTAATTTCTTCTTGATTTGGTTTTTCACCCTCAGCTAATTTTGGAATAAATTTACCCCACGGTTTAGTTGTAATTGGAGATACAAAATCTTTTTCTGTTCCATTTCTAAATTTAATTTTCCAAGAAATAGTTCCTTTTTCCTCTTCACGTCTAACTCTAACACTATGCCCCATGGGAGCAAAGTCAGCATATCCACGAACATCTATTGCATGATTTGGACAAGCTTTAACACAAGCATAACACTCCCAACAAAAGTTTGGTTCAATATTAACTGCTCTTCTAATATTTTCATCAATGTGCATGATGTCAGATGGACAAATATCTACACAGTGTCCACATCCATCACATCTAGTCATATATACAAAAGTTGACATATTATTTTATCTCTTTCTTTAAATTGTTTTTAGTCATAAATTTTTAATAATGCTTTGGTGCTTCTCTTTTAATTCCTAAACCAAATTGCTTTGGTGCATCAGCTAATGGCGGAAGATTATCTCTTGATCCGTCAGCTTCAGCTAAATTTTTTTGAATAGCTGCACCGGGCTTATAAATCATATGTGCAAATTTAGACCAATATACACCACCAAATAAAATTAGATTTGAAACAATGTATAATGTTAAAAATACTTTATCATCCCATCTATTTTCTAGATTTAAAGATTGAGTGTAAGACCACGCTAAACCAAAGGTTGCACAAGCAAGTAAAGCTAATACAAATAAATCTGCTTTAATAATTCTATACCAAGGGTGAGCTTCTGATAATACATCTACTCTTAAAAATAACCAAAACCAATAACCACCAACGCAAGTCATGATTGCTCCTACATGCCACATCATTGGCCACATGTTAGGTGTAACTACATCAATTGACGTGTAACAAAAAATTAACACAACTGAAGCAATCCAAAATAAAATAGTTCCGTACATACCTAAAACATGTGCCACTCTTCTTTTGCCAGCTCCTAATTCAGCGGTAGTTACTATATCATAAACTATAGTTTTAGCAATAATACTTACAGTTTCACCTGCATCAAGTTCTTTGGTAGCAGATAGTTTTGTTTTTTTTGCATTATTAAAAAAATATGTAATATTTTTATGATTAATCATTTGTATAATCGTACCCATAATTATTAGAGCTAACATGGCTAAAACAAAACCCTGCAAAACCGTAGATGGCACAGTTTCAGCAAGTATGGCAAATGGATTGTTGGTCATCATATTATTACTTTTTAGAATCTTAATTAATGTTGATATTTCTAATATAGTTGAAATAATAGATCAACCGTAATATCCGCCACAAGTTATCATTTAAAGATACATCTTATACTTTACGAATATAATGTTGTTTTAAAGGTATCACAGACCTAACACCTCCTTGGGGGTTTTCGACATCACCTTCTCGCCTTGGAATTAAATGAATATGGCAATGCATTATAGATTGGCCTGCAACTTTTCCAGAATTAGTTCCAATATTAAAGCCTCTTATAGTTGAATCTTTACTCTCTATTTCTTTCTTTATTTTCTTAATCAATTCATCACAAGCAATAATTTCTTCCTTAGTTAAATCAAAATAATCTTTCACATGTCGCTTAAGAATTATTAAACAATGTCCTTTTGATACAGGGTAAGAATCGTAGCTTGCATAAGCCAAGTCATTCTCCATAGCCAAGCAACTTTCTTTAATATTGCAAAATAAACATGGATTATTTGGATCCCTCATAATTATAACTTTATTTATACGGTGGACACTGTAAAATTTCTTTTTTATAAAAATTAAATAACGTTTTATAAAACTTTAAGCTTTTTCTTTTCCAATTAATATCATTAATTGTTTGAACAGAGGTAACACCCTTACCTGATCCAATAAGAAGAATTTCATCATAGATATTTAAAGAGTTAATAAAAATATCTCTATTAATGATCTTGCCTAATTTTTGTTTAAAAAATTTATAAGTAATACCTTTATAAATCCCATTTAATGGAGAATATATTTTACCATCTTTTATAAATAATATATTGGAGGTTCCACTTTCTAATATTTTTTTTTTAGAACACAAAGCAATATCAGAACGAGAATTGTCCATTTTTGTCAGATGTTTCAAAATAAATTGATATTTTAAATTCTTAAATTCAGGATTAACTCTTTTATAATTAATAAGTTTTAAATTAAATTTAATTTTAGAAGTTACCTTTTTCCTAAAAGATACAGAAATCGTTTTATTATTTACAGCAACTCTAAGTAAATGATTGTACGGTTTATTTTTATCTATATTTATTCTAATCAATCTAAGAATATTTTTTTCAATATTTGGTTTATATAATTTGTAAGATTTTAAAGACTTAACTAAATTCTTAATATGCTTTTTAAAGAATAAAATTTTTGATGGTTTATTAAAAATCCACATTGTAGTAAAAACACCATTATCCCCCCAAAGATCTTTAAAATTAATCTCTGTAAGATTTTTATGCTGATAAGATTTTTTTAATAAGTAAGTTACCATTTTCAGTTAAAAAAGATTCTGGGTGAAATTGAAATCCATATATTTTTTCTTTATTATTTTCTATTGCCATTGCTACATTTGAAATAGCACACCTCATTGTAATTTCAAAATTTTTTGCTGTAAATGGTTCTTTTAATTTTAGAGAGTGATATCTTCCAACATTAAATTTACGATTTTTCTTAAATAAAGAATTTTTGCTAATTACTTTAATTTTAGATTGGTATCCATGATAGATTTTTTTTTGCTCAATTATTTTACCTTTTTCACAGTATAAAATTTGTTGAAACCCAAGACATATACCGATGATTTTCTTCTTACCTTTAAATTTTTTATAAATGTTTGAACTAATAGGATAATCTTTTGGAGCACCTGGGCCTGGTGAAAAAACTACAACATTTGATTTATCTAATTTATTTTCATTAATTTCATTAAAGTTGTCACAAGTTACATCATCAAATTTTTCGAATTGATGAACCACATTATGAGTAAATGAGTCTTTGTGATCAATAATATAAATCATTTATAAAGATCCATTAGTGCTTTAGCTTTAATATGATTTTCATTAAACTCATGTTTAGCATTACTGTCAATTACAACACCAGACGCAACGGAAATTTCTGAATTATTTTTATAATTTAAAATTGATCTAATAATTATATTAAACCTCATATTTCCATTAAACCTAATATAACCAAAACTTCCTGTGTAAACATTTCTACTTTCTTTTTCCTGCTTGTTAAGCAAATTAAGAGTGCTTATTTTAGGACAACCAATAACAGATCCTCCTGGCATCATTGCTTTTATAATATCTAATGAAGAAATATTATCTTTAAGTCTACCTCCTATTAAACTTACATAGTGATAAAGATCTTTATATTCTTCAACCGCTTTCTTTTTGAGAATTTTTACTGATCCAGCTTTACAAATTTTAGACAAGTCACTTCTTTCCATATCTACAATCATATTATGTTCTTTGCTTTCTTTTATATTTTTTTTAAAGAATGCAAGAGCTTTTACTTTGTTAAGTTTATTAGTTTTTTTTAAAGTACCAGCTATAGGCTTGGTAGTTATCAAATCATTTTTTTTGGTTATTAAATTTTCAGGTGAACAGCTTATTATTGAATAATTTTTATCTTTAATCATAAAAGCTTCTGGGGCCATATTAGTTTTTACAAGTCTACAAAAATAATCTAAAGCGTCTACATGTGATTTATTACTATATTTTGTACAAATTTTTATTTGGTAAGTTTCACCAGATTTTATTTTATTTTTAAACTTATCAAAAATAACTTTATAAGAAGCTTTATTTATATTTATTCTAAATAAGTTATTAGATTTAATTATCTTTGAAGCTTTATAATCCAATTTTACTGGAAGCTTTAGTTTAGTTTCAGGCTTATAAAATATACCTTTTGGGAATTTTAAACTTTTTTGTTTTTTTATTTTAACACCTATTAAATTATTTAAAATTTCATAGCCAAAAAAGCCAATAAATAAATCTGTTTCTTTATTTTTAGATTTTAATTTAGTGCTCTCATTAATAAATTTTTCAATATTGCTATCTGTTAAAACAATTTTTTTGGAGAAGTCTGTATATAAATCAAACCCTTTATCTGATTTGTAAATAATAAAAGGTTTTTTTGAGCTATTTAAATCTTCTAGATAATTTTTCTTAATCAATTTACTATTCTGTTTTTAATCTTAAAACTGCTTGTTCCTTAATTGGTATGTGTATTATTGCCGCAAAAACAGATAATGCAATTGCTAAATACCAAGCGTAATCATAAGAGCCGTATAAATCGTGAAACAATCCTCCTAAAAATGCTCCAAAGAATGAACCTACTTGGTGACTTAAAAAAACTATTCCATACAATACACCTAAATATTTTGTTCCAAAAATATGAGCAACTATACCGCTGGTTGCTGGTACGGTTGACAACCACAAGAATCCAAAGCTTGCTCCAAAAATAAATGCATTAATATTACTGGCTGGTAAAAAGATAAAAAAGATTATTGAAACACCTCTTAATGCATAAATAGAGCTTAAAATAATTTTTTTACTAATTTTTATTGAAAGGTATCCACTTAATAAGGAACCAAATATATTGAACAAACCAATTAGCGACAAAATTGCAGCAGCAGTCCAACTTTCTAAACCTCTATCAATTACATATTTTGGAACGTGTGTTCCAACTAAAGTAATGTGAAAACCACAAACAAAAAATCCCGCTACAAGTAATATATAGCTTTTGTTTTTGATTGCCTCCTTTAAAGCATCAAAGGTACTTTGATCATTAGGTTTTTCAATAGTTTGAGCTAAAGAAGGAGATCTAACAAAAAAAGCTACAATAAATCCAATAAATAGAAAAACCATAAATACAAATAATGTGTCTACCCATCCATTTTTGATTAAAGAGTAACTTGTGTAAAATGGAGATATAAAATAACCCAATGAACCAACTGCTGTTACAATGCTCATTGCTATAGTTCTATTGGATAATGGGAAATGTTTTCCAACTATAGACATTGGAATACTTATTGCAGTGCCCCCTAATCCTATGCCAACCAAAATTCCTAAATTTAATTGAAAAAAAATTCCAGTATTTGGGCCTGAAAATAAAAAATAAATTCCTAATATATAAAAAATAAAAGCCAAACAAATTGCTTTATGTCCTCCATATTTATCAGCAATGGCTCCAAATATAGGTCCTGTAAGTCCCCACAATAACATTTGAATACCAATAGCCAAACCAAATTGAGTAGTTGAAATATTTAGATCATTTTTAAAGTCCATGAAAAATAGGCCAAAAGTTTGTCTAACACCAAGTGAAATTAAAACAACAACACAGGCTGCAATTAAAGTTATTAAGGCTGTTTTATTTTTTATAAATTTTTCAGAACTCATCTAATATGTTTTAGAGATTTTTTTAAATCTTCAATAAGGTCTTTTGGATCTTCTAAACCAATATGTAATCTTACTAAATGCTCATCATTTGCCAATTTTAGATATTGTCTATTACCTTGCTCTTTTTTATCTTGATATAAAGCTAAACTTTCAAAACCTCCCCAGCTATAACCATAACCAAATAATTTTAAAGAATTAACAAACTTAATTACTGAATTTTTATTTTTTGATTTAATCTTAAGGCCCATTAATCCTGATGCACCAGAATAATATTTCTTCCACATTCTAAAATTAAAAGAATCTTTTTTATGTGGATATAAAAGTTTTAGATTTTTATATTTAGTTAAAAATTCTGCTATTTCTTTTGAATTCTTTTCATGTTTATCTAAACGAATATCAAGAGTTCTTAATCCTCTTGTAATCAAATAAGCATCATCAGGTCCTAGTCTTAGACCTGTAATCTTGTTTGTCTTATCAACATCTTTAAAAACTTTTTTATTAACAGCAAGACTTCCTCCCATTACATCTGAATGACCAGAATAATATTTGGTAGCTGATACGATTGACATATCAAATCCTAATTTAATAGGTTTTAGAAAGTATGGAGTGCCCCAAGTATTGTCTATAGCTGTTAAAACTTTATTTTTTTTTGCAATTGATATTATTTTACCCAAGTCTTGAAAGTCGAATGAGTTACTCCCTGGATTTTCAACAAATATTAATTTTGTTTTTTTTGTTATATTTTTTTCTAAAGTTTTTAGATCATGTGGGTTATAAAAAGTTGTTTTAATATTAAACTCTTTTAAAAAATCCTGTGTTAATATTCTTGTTGGAGAATACGTAGGATCCGCAACAATAATTTCATCTCCAGGTCGGACAACACTAAATATCGCCAAAAAAACAGAGCCAAATCCTGTTGGTGTTAAGAACACATGATAAGATTCTTCCATCTCCTTCAATATCTTTGACAGAACATGTGTTGTAGATGTACCCTGTCTACCGTAGTCAAAGTGACCACCTGTAGGATCTTTTTTGGCTTTATCTTGTGTTTTTCTAATATCCTGCATAGATTTAAAAATAATTGTCGATGCTCTCACTACAGGTGGGTTAACAGACTGATTGTGGTAATCTTTTGCAGTATGTTTTAGAAAAGTTTTGAATGATTTCGCCATAAAAAAATTTGATATGTTCAATTGAGAATGCTATATCCCTGCAATAACGTCAATAAAATTATAAAATAAGGAAAATATGGGCTATCCAAAGAAACATAGAGGTCGAAGAAAACAGGGCTCTAAAAAAAGAAGAGCCAAAAGAAAAAATAAGAAAAAATAGTTCTTTTAATGGATAAGATTCAAAAAGTTAAATCGATTAGCATTTGGATATTTGTAGTTCCCTTTATATCAATTAATACATGTTTAATATTGATAACAGAATTTCAATGGATCTTTCCTAATCAAGAAGACATAATACATAATGCATTCCCTTATTTTGATGGACAAGCTTCTATAAGTAGAGTCGTAAGAACCTACCCTGCTTGGTTGATTTTTAAACCAGCAATGTTTTTAACTTCATTTTTATTAATCAAATACTGGCTTTATAATAGAGACATAATTCAATTTTTTGAAACTGACCATAAATATATCAAAAAATTTATCTTTTATGGAATTAGTTCGGCAGTAGCTCTAACCATACACTCTATATTTTTAGGTATTAATTTTGAATATGATTTATATAAATTGTTTAGAAGGGTTGTAATGTTGTCGTTTATAATTTTTGAAATTGTTGCTCAAACTTATCTTGTTATGACTCTTTATTCTTTGCAAGATAAACTGTCTAAACACATAAATAAAAAATATTTAAAAATGAAACTATTTCTAGTTTCTGCATTAATTATAGTCGCGTTATTAAGCATTCCTTTAATAAGTTTACCTGGTAATAAATTTTTAAAACACGCTCTTGAATGGGATTTTTTTTTAGGTGTTATTGTTTTTTATTTTTTAACATTTCTTATGTGGAAGATTAAAAAAAAATAAATTAATTTTTTATCCAACCGCCACCAAGAACTTTATATCCGTTTATATTTTTTGAATAAAATACACATGCCTGGCCTGGGGCAATTCCATGCTCTTCCTCTAATAAATCTACACATGCCAACTTATTATCTATGTTAATTTTAGCTTTTAATAATTTTCCCGTTGATCTTACTTTAACAAATAATTCTTTTTCAAAATCTTTTTTATCATTTGTTATAATGTTTAAATCTTTTAAATTAATTTTTGTTTTAATTAAATGTTTTTTACTCCCAACAACTATTTCATTTTTTTTAGCTATAATTTTGATAACATAAAGTGGATTTTTATCTGAAATTTTAATTCCTTTTCTCTGACCAATTGTATAATTTATAATTCCGTCGTGAACTCCAATTACTTTATTGTCGATATCTCTTATATTCCCTTTATTAAAAGAATTTGGTCTAAATTTTTCTATAACTGATGCATAATCTCCATTTGGAACAAAACAAATGTCTTGACTGTCTGGTTTGTCAGCGACATTAAGATCTAGATCTCTTGCAATATTTCTGGTTTCATCTTTAAATAAATTTCCTAGCGGGAATCTTAAAAAATTAAGCTGTTCTTTTGTTGTGTTAAATAAAAAATAACTTTGATCTCTATTTAAATCTATGCCTCTATACATTTCAGTATTATTTCCATCTGTAATACTTTTAACATAATGACCTGTAACTAATGCATCTGCATTAAGTTTTTTTGCTTCTTGAAATAAATCAGTAAACTTTACGGTTTGGTTACATTGTACACATGGGATTGGCGTCTCTCCATTTAAATAACTATCTATAAAGTTATCAATAACACCTTCTTTAAATCTATCTTGATAATAAAGAATCTTATGCTCTATTTCTAGTTTTTGAGCAACTCGTTTTGCGTCCATAATATCTTGTCCTGCACAACATTGTTTAGATTTAGCTGTTTCTTTTGTATCATTATAAAGCTTTAAGGTAATACCGATGACTTTATAGCCCTCATGTTTCATCATGGCTGCAACTGTAGAGGAATCTACGCCGCCAGACATGGCTACAACTACCAAAGTTTCTTTCGGCTCTTTATTTATGCCAATTGAATTAAAATTTGTCATATTTAATGATATTTATTCTTATATTTTATATATGTAAATTAAATGTTTCTAGATTATGAACCAGGTGACAAAGTCACTAATAAAAACAATAAAGAATGGGGAATTGGTCAAGTACAGTCAATAATTAATAACAAAGTGACAATTAATTTTGAAAATGTAGGGAAAAAAGTAATTAATACTAACTACATCAAAATAGAAAAGATAAAAAAATGAATATTGAAGAAACAAAAAAAATTACCCATTCATTAATTGATACATTCAATGAGGCAGGAAAAATTGCTTTGAGCTTAAGAAATACTGGTCTAAAAAAAGAAATTAAATCTGACAATACATTTGTTACTAATGCAGATATAGAAGTGAATAACATATTAACCAAAAAAATATCTGAAATAACTCCAAATATATCAATTGTTTCAGAAGAAAGTTCTGACTACAAAAATGAAAAAAAATTAAATAATTTTTGGTTGATAGATCCAATAGATGGAACAAAAGACTATATTAATAATAAAGATGAATTTACATTAAACGCTGCGTTAATATTAGATAAAAAACCTGCAATAGGAATAATTACTGCTCCTGGTAAAAAAAGAGTTTTCTACTCTTATGGAATGTCAAATAGCTATGAATTAATTAATAATAAAGAAATTGAATTAATAAATAAAGATAAAATGCACAATCAAATTAAAGCTGTCAGTTATTCAAATGAATTAAGGGCTGATATTTTAGAAATACATAAAAAATATAAAATTACCTCTCATCAAAAAATGAAAAGTTCACTAAAGTTTTGTGTAGTTGCTACTGGAGAATTTGATTTATATGTAGCTGAACCAAGGGCATGTGAATGGGACATTGCAGCAGGACACGCCATATTAGTGCATGCAGGAGGTAAAGTTACTGACTTTAAAGGTAATGAAATTTTATATGGAAAGTCTGAATTTAAAAACCCTAGTATAATTTTAAAAAGTAAAAATATTGTCTAATGAATGAACAGCTGAGAATAATACTGATGATAATAGTTTCAGTTTCTATATTTGGTTTACTTGTTTTTGTTTTTGTTAAAAACTATATAAGAAATAAAATAGAAAGTTTGGCTAAAGAAGAAATTCAAGAAAAAAAATTAAAGTAATTTAATAATCTTAATATAATCTTCTTTATCAATATCCATTATTCTTTTTGATGTTTCAAAATCAAAACCATTCCTTGCAAGAAGAGAAATATCTTTTTTATAAAATAATGGTCTATTATCCTCTGTTCTTGATGGACCAATTCTTTTTTTTTTGCAAATTTTTATACCAGAAAAAAAATCTTGATCTGAATTGTCTTCTTTAATTTTATCTAATGTCTCTTTAATGTAAGAATTATTTATACCCTTGCCCATTAAATAATATCTAATCTTATTTATAGAGCTACCTTTTTGGATTAAGCTTCTTGACTTTCTCTCGGAGTAAAATTTATCACTGATGAATTTGCTTTTTTCAAGATCAACCAAAACAATATCAATTAGGTCTGTAATATCTTGTTTTTTAATATTAAGAACATTTGCCTTAAGATACTTTTTTAAAAGATAAGTTCTCAATTGTTGCTTTGATGGGGCGTATTTTTCAATATAAGCAAAAGAAAAATTTCTCATTTCCTCAATTGTAACTTCTAATGTTTTTTTTCTATTTCTCATAGGAATCATGCTAATTTGTAATATAATACACTAAAAAATGATTGAGCAAATTTATACATTCTTTACAGTGGAAATGCTTTACCTGTGGTTAAACCTCGGTGTTTTGCCCTTTTGGTTTGTATTGATAGTTTTTCCACAGTCACAAATATGTAAATTTTTTATCACTTCAATTTTTCCAACATTAATTTTAAGTTTGGCCTATTCTTATTTACTCTACACTTCTTACGTAAATAGTTACGATTTTTTGCAAAATTTTAAACTTTATTTAGGATTAAGTGAGATTTCTAATTTGTTAGAAAACCCATCTTTCTTAATTTTATTTTGGATTCATTTTTTAGCTATTAATTTATTTTGTGGTGGTTGGATAGTTAAAGATTCTCAAAAGTTTGGTATTAATAAATTTCTAATGTCATTTTCACTATTAATTTTATATCTAATTGGCCCAATCGGATTAACCTTGTATTGGATAATTAGAATATTCTACGCTAAAAGAATAAACATATATGACTAAATCAATTGATTTTTATTTCGATTTTATAAGTCCCTATACATATTTAGCTCATAAAAAAATTGATTTGTTAAAAAAAAAAAAAAAAATAATTTTTAATTATAAACCTATATTATTAGGTGGCCTTCATAATTTGGAAGGAATAATAGCACCCGCATTTATCAAACCTAAACTAAAACATATGATGAGTGATTGCAGTCTAATTGCAAAAAAAAATAATTTTGATTTCACCTGGAATTCTAAATTTCCCTTAAACTCTTTAAATATCATGCGTGGTTATATTTTTATTAACCCTGATGTTAAAAATTTATACTTAAATATAATGTTTGATGCTTATTGGAAACACAATATGGATATTTCTAATAAAAAAATTTTAATAAGTCTTGTTGAAAAATGTAAAATTAATATAAATAATTTTTTTGAAGACGCCCACCAAAATCAAAAAATTAAAAATGAATTAAAAAATCTAACAAAGGAAGCTCATAATAAAGAAATTTTTGGTGCACCAACTTTTGTAGTTAATAATAAATTATTTTGGGGACAGGATAGATTGGAATATGCTTTAGATGAATATAACAAATAGTTTTAAACTATATTAAACTTACTTTGCTTGATGGCTCCAAAACCTCCATCTATATGTGAAACTTTATCAAAACCCATTTCCTGCAATGATTTTGCTGCTAGGGCAGATCTCAAGCCACCCGCACAAAATAAAACCATTTCTTTATTTATATCAAGCTTTCCCTCTTTGAAATAAACACTTTGTGGATCTAGCCAAAACTCAAGCATACCTCTCGGAATATGTTGCGCATTTTCAATTTTACCATCGTTTTGTAATTCTCTGATATCGCGTATATCTATTAAATTACACTTTTTTTCATTAGATAGTTTTAGAGCTTCGTCAGCAGAAATAGTCTTTATTTCCTTAAGTGCATTTTGCACTAACTCTGATGATGATTTAATTTTCATTTTTTTAATTTTTTAAGTTAAAAAGTTATATAATACAATAATATTTCAATATATGAAAAATAAACTAGTGAGTAAAAAAAAGTCATTTTTAGACAAATTTTTTATAAAATTAATTAGAAAATTTGGATATGAAGTAATAGATCAAGCAAATCTGTATATTCCTTCTAAAGATCTAGAAGCCAATGAAAATTTAAGTGAAAGTGGAAAACAATCAATAAGTATACCACTAGGAAAAACTGAAATAACAAGAAAAATAAAAAGCTTAACTATAATAATTAGATCCTATACTTTTGGTGACGTTGATGGCTCTAAAGTTATGCTGGATCAAAATAAAAAAAGAATATTTGATTTACCCAAAATTGAATACACTATTAAAACTATAAAATCAGTTGTTAAGTCTTGTGAAATGGCAAACGAGTCTTTTAAAGATATTGATATTAAAATCATCATTACTGATGATAAATCAAAGAAAGAAAGTTTAAATAGAATTAATCAAGTTTTAAAATCTAGTAATTTAAAAACTGAAGTTATTAATCTTAAAGAAAATGAATTTGAAGATCAAATTAAAAAAATTGACACTGAAGGAAAAAATATTTCAAAAAATATGATTTCTAATATGAAAAATTTATTTAAATCTATACAAATTGCAGAAACTGAAGAGTCAGATTTATTTTATTTTTTAGAAGATGATTATATTCATACAAAAGAAGCAGTAACAGAAATGCTTTTTACTTATGAAAAAATTAGCTCTCAATTAAATCAAGAGCTTTTTTTATGTCCTGCCGATTACCCTTATTTATATTCTTCCATTGATAATTCTAAAATATTTTTTGGAAACATGAGACATTGGAGGACTGTTAATGAATCGTTAATTACTTTTTTAACTAGTAAAAAAATGATCAACAAATATTTGAATGAACTCAAACTAATGTCAACTATAAGACATCATCCAATGGAACTTAAATTACACGAAATATACAAAAAAGAATATTGTATTTCTCCAATGCCCTCTTTAGCAATGCATGCCACTAATATTAATTCAACATATGGGTTACCACCAAACTTTAATTGGAAAAAACTTTGGGATGAAATTGACTAATATAAAAAAAATTTTAAGTATATTTTTTTTATATTATAATGTTTACCACAAACGTTAATGCAGATTGTGATCAAACACTTAGAGATGGAGTAGATTATTCTTATTGTCAATTTTTAGAAGAACAAGACTTAAGCCATGCATATATCCCAAATTTAAACCTATCTTTTATTAATTTTATAAAAGTAATTTTTGATAAAGGAATTCTAATGAATTTTAACTTGTCTAATGGAAATTTTTTTGAGTCATCATTCATTAGAGCTAATCTATATGAAGCTAACCTTGAAGGTGGTAATTTTGAAAAGTCGAATTTTTCTAGCGCTAATTTAACACGTGTTAATTTTAAAGGTGTATCACTAATAGAAACAAATTTTAAGGATAGTAACCTTTTTGAGTCTGATTTTACTGGAGCAAATATCCTTAATGCAAATTTTGAAGGTTCAAACTTGAATAATGCTACTTGGATAGATGGTAAAAATCTAATTTAGGATCAATAAGTAAATGTATTAAATAATAAAATAAACCCCATTTAAGAAGCTTATTTCTATTAACGGGCAATTAATATATTTAATCTCTTGTTGCATAAGCTCTCACACCTATTTCAACCACACCTGTTCCTAACTTCTCATCTTCATCAGATATTCTTAGATCAATAAATTGTCTTAATGCATAAAAGACTATGTAAGAAAGTACAAATGCAAATATTACAACTGATACAACCCCAATAAGTTGAGTTGAAAAATTTGTATTACTATTACTTAATGGTACAATAAGTGTTTCCCAGATACCAGCAAAGATATGAACCGGAATAGCACCAACTACATCATCAAGTTTTAATTTGTTTAGCCATTGAGTTCCAAAGTACATTATTATAGATCCAACTGATCCAATACCTATTGCAAGCATAGGATTCGGTGCTAATGGTTCTGCGGTAATTGATGCTAAACCAACAAGTGCTCCATTCAACATCATTACTACATGAGTTTTTCCACCAATCAATCTTGTAACTAATGCGGCAGTAACACAACCAGCAGCTTCTGCTAAATGTGTATTCATGAATATCTTGACATTGCATTTGCATCTTTAAAGGTACCTAAAGCTAATTGTGAGCCAACATTAAATCCATACCATCCAATCCATAAAATAAATGTTCCAAGTGCAGTTAAAGGAATTGAAGAGGCTGCAAAAGGTTCCATTGTTTTAACTGTACCTTTTGGACTGAATCTCCCTTTACGAGCTCCAACTAAAATCACACAGACAATGCTTCGAGCCCCTACAAGCATAAACTAAAGTAGATCCGGCAAAGTCAGAAAATCCAGCTGTTGCTAACCATCCGCCTCCCCACTGCCAACGCATTGAAATTGGATAAATAAAACCATCTAGAATTATTGCGAATATAAAGAATGGCCATATTTTAATTCTTTCAGCTACGGCTCCTGAAACAATTGAACAAGTTACTGCAACAAATAACATTTGAAAATACCAATCTGCACTTCCTGAATAACCTTGCTCTATTGAATTGGTTAATATCCAAGGTGTAAACGAACCTATAAAACCACCTTCTGGTATTCCATAAGCTTGATTATAACCACCTAAATAAAAAACTATTGCAACGATTGAAAACTTACCAATATTCTTTGCTACAATTGTTGAAACACTCTTTGTAATTACCAATCCTGATTCAAGTATGCAAAATCCTGCTTCCATTCACATAACTAGAAAACCACACACCAAAAATGAAAAAGTATTAAAGATATATTGGACCTCAGCAGAAACTGTAGTCTCCGCACTTCCAACACTTGTTAGACCTAAAAGAAAAATTAGACCCAACGAAAATGTTGATATTATTTTTATTAATTTAGTTATAAGACCACCCTTTTTTTTGAGTTCTCACTTATATTCAAGCTTTAATTAAAAACTACTGTTGATTGAGAAATTTAGTTATGCTTTATTTGCATATAGTAACAGCCTTGTTACAATTTTGTAAAAGGCTGTTAATTAATTAGAGTCTTAATTACTTATTGAAAACTTCTTTAAGTGCTTTAGCTGGTAAGAACTTAACTTTTTGAGAAGCGCCAATTTGAATTTGCTCTCCAGTTCTTGGATTTCTTCCAACTCTTGCTTTTCTTTTAGCCACTTTATAAGTACCAAATCCAGCAATTTTTACTGAATCGTCGCCTTTTAAGGCATCTAAAATAGTGTTAGTAATTGTGTCGAAAGTTCGCTCTGTGTCAGCTTTACTTAGGTTTAAAGAACCTGAAAGTTTAGCCATTAGTTGTTTTTTGTTCATTTTTTAGCTCCGGTTTTAAAGGTTTTTTTACTATATTTTACATAAAAGCTTATAAATCAAGTTTTTTGTTAGCATATGCTGAAATAAAATACACAATATATTGTGATTTACTAAATTAGCGTTGTTTTTAAAGGATTTTTTAAATTTAAAAATGTTAATAAATTAAAATAAGTTTAAGTCTTTTAAATCATTAAATGTCGTAAAAAACATTAAAGATAATAGTAAAAACATACCGATTCGAAAAAAACCATTCTGGACTTTTTCACTCAAAGGATGCCCTAATAACTTTTCAAATCCATAAAACATCAAATGACCACCATCTAACATTGGAATTGGAAATAAGTTAATTAATCCTAAGCTAATAGAAATATAAGCCATCAAACTTAAAAATGGTAAAAATCCAAACTCAGCAACCTGTCCAGTAATTTTTGCTATTCGTATGGGGCCCCCTAATTGTGAACTATCACCAGACCCAGTAATCATGCTACCTAAATACTTCAGTGATGATGCACTTACATAATATACTTCGCTAATTGCATGGTAAATAGCTTTAGCTGGTCCTAATCTAATGTGATTAATTTCATTATTATAGGCACCAAGCTTAATACCAATCATTCTCTTATTTATTTTGTTTCCCAAATTATCTTCGCTTGCAACGATATTTGGTTTAACTTTAAATGTAAGATTTTGATTTGATCTTGTTATTGTGAAATCAATAAATTCATCTGTAGACATCATGATAAACTTAGAAACTTCCATGATACTTTTTACCTTATTGCCGTCAATTGAAACTATAATATCATCATTTTTAAGGCCTGCTGCCAAAGCTGGACTATCTTTTTGAACCTCGTTAATTACAGCTGGTGTAAAATCTTTACCAACAAATGTATAAATGGAAAAAAATATCACTATAGCTAATAAAAAATTAGCTAATGGCCCCGCAACTACAATTAAAGCTCTTTGATACAATGGTTTAAGAACAAATAATTTTTCTTGATCTGCTTTATTATATTGATTTATTATTTTTTCTTGGTCGGTTTGACTATAAACATTTCTATCACCAAAAAATTTTACATACCCTCCTAATGGTATCCAACATATTTTCCAACGTGTTCCAGATTTATCATTCCAACCAAATATTTCTTTACCGAATCCAATTGAAAAATCTGTAATACCTACACCGTATCTTTTAGCAAAGTAATAATGGCCATATTCGTGAATGAACACAACAACCAAAATAAGTGCAATAAAAGGTAAAATAGTGCTTAACATAATATATGAGACTATTTTATATT
Organism: uncultured Candidatus Pelagibacter sp.; assembly: GCA_905612505.1. GTDB lineage: Bacteria > Pseudomonadota > Alphaproteobacteria > Pelagibacterales > Pelagibacteraceae > Pelagibacter. The sequence continues at coordinate 19,661 of CAJQSH010000047.1, forward strand.
TTTTTTAGATTATCTCAACTTCCAAATAGCTACAGGGACAAATGTAGCAATTAAAAAAGATAAAAAAAGCAATGATTGTACTACAAATAAAGGAAATAATTCAACAGGGAGTATTATTCCAACCAATAAACTCTTAGAAAAATCAGGAGCTGGAAATAAAAGAAATCCTCCTATTAGACCTACAATTATTGATATGTACGCAGTTTTTTCATTAATTTTTTTATTATAAAAACTATAAAAAACAGTAAGTACAAACGCACAACAAAACAAATCGGCCAATAAGAATAAATATAAAACACTAAATCCCTTTGAGGCTACAATGAAAGCTATAATTGAAAGTCCAATTATAAAGTACTTAGAAAATTTTAAATAATTAGTTTTTTTACTAAAGTTAAATGTTGCCTTACCATCAACTACGATCAAACTTGAAATTGCATTAACTAAAGTATCAATTGTACTAATTGTTAATGACAATCCCAGAATAATAATAATTAATGATAAAAATTCAGTTTGATCTCTTAACAACAAAGAGAAGAAGCCTAAATCGGGAATAACTTTAGAGTTGACGGATACCGCTACCAAACCACTAAAGCCCATAAATAAAACTATTGGAATAATTACGATAAATGCAACAATTAAGCTTTTTTTTAATACATTGTTATTTTTTGCAGCATAAACTCTTTGCCAATTACCTTGGTGAAAAAGATTGGTTGCAGCAACCGCAATAAAGAAAGTTAAACCTGCGGTATAATTTGGCATATAACTTCCACTTAATAAGTGGGGGCTCTTCTCTTTAATAAATGAAAATGAAAACTCATCTCCTGTAAATGAAGTTAAATAAAATACTGAAATCAAAAATAAAACTACAATTACTATCATTTGAATATTATCAGTAAATATAGAAACTCTTAACCCTCCATAAAGTGTGTAAGCAAGTGTCGCCATCAAGATGATTAAGGCTGTAATCCATAATTCAGTTCCTGAAATATAATTGATCAATATTGCAACCGCAGTAACTTCAGCACATAGAAAAATAAACATATAAAATATTGTCATTAACAAAATGAGCTTGAACAAACTTTTACCAAATCGTTTTCTTAAAAATTCAATCAACGTTGAACCTTTGGGAAATTCATTTCTTATTTTTTTTCCAAGTGAAATCAAAAAAATCATCGGAAAAGCAGTACCTAACGCGTAACCAATAACAACCCCTATTCCACCCCATGTAGCAGCTGAAGCTGGACCAAACAAAATCCACGCACCAAGTGCTGATGCAATTAAACTTGTAGTTAATGAAAAAAAACCAATATTTCTATTGGCTGTTAAATAATTATTTATGCCTTGATATTTATTTGAATAAACTAATCCAACTAATGTAAAGATTAAGCTTATAGTTATAACAAGTGTTAACGATGTTGATTGGCTTATAAAGTATGTTTTATCCATTGTTCTCCCTTTCTGAATTACCGGACAGGTTATTAGGGTTTAATCTCAGTCAGTTATGACACCCCTTATATTTTTTATAAACTATAATTAAAAAATTTAAAACAAAAAATTTTTATTTATTGTCTAAAATTTCTAACGGCAATGGTGCTTCTGGATACTTTTCTTTACACAATTTTTCATAATTTTTACAAAGAGTAGCTATTGTTTCACTTGCTTCATCTTTGGATGTAAGAAATTTGATAAGAGTATCTCTTTCTTCTTTTATTTCTTTAACATCTTGACCTCTAAGAAACTCACCCGTTTCAACCTCCCAGTAAGTATCATTTAATTCTTCAGTTTCTAATTCATTAATTTTTTTCTGTAATTCAACAATAATTTCATCATCCGTTTTTCTATTTATCATTGGAGAGCTAAGTAATTTTCCTAGACATTTATCTTCTAAATCACACAAAAATGTATTGTAAGGTTTGCCTTCAACTAAACCTTTAAAATGATTACTCTCAAAATATTTATTAATTGCTGCATTGGTTGTGATTTTATTTTTTCCTTTTGCAACAGCAACTTGGACGTAAACTTCTTGACTGATGTATTCGTTTAAATAGTCTTTAATTTTATCTGATTGCATTGTTAAAAATTTAATTATTATGCTTAATTGTATAAATCATGAAATAATATAGACAAGTATAAATAATATTAAAAAATTACTACTTAATAAAATATTAATTACTTATGTTAAAAAAAGTTAATATATTTCTTGGAGCAACTGTTGCTGATGCTGCAGCAAGACCTTTACATTGGATTTATGATGAAAAAAAATTAAAATCTTATATAAAAAATAAAAAAACTATTACTTTTTTTAAAGAAAATAAATGTCCTTTTTATTCAATTAAAACAGATGAGGTATCTGGTTATAATGCTGTGGGGCAAATTATGTTTAAAACACTGGCTAATACTAAGAACAAAAATAATATAATCACTGACTTTAAAAATAATATTGTTAAAAATTTTGGACACAATTCTAAATACTGGAAAAATCTTAAGTTAAGAAAAAAATATAAAAAAATCAAATGGACAACCGCTATGAAAGGTCCATGGATCCACCAAAATATTTTAGAGACTATTAAAAATATAAAATTAAAAAAAACTATTACCGGTGGCACTAAAGTTAATGAGTCTGATGGGTATTGTGCGGCTTTACCTTATTTACTCTTTAATAATTCTGAACAAAAATTAAAAAAAATAATCAGAACCGTTGCTAATGGAAAAATTAGCGAACAATTTTCACTAGCCAAACTTAAGATCA